>JAYSXN010000100.1:0-6318 GCA_043717405.1 Gammaproteobacteria bacterium | reverse complement strand
GAGATTGCAGCGCGGCAAGATTGGCCAGGTAGCCGCTGCCGACCAGCAACGCCCGCGGATAGCCCATCCATTCGGCCGCTTCCTCCTCCAGCCGCGCGTGTTCGGCGTGATGGCCGCAAACCAGCGCCGAGCCACCACTACCGACGCCGTTCGTCGCGCTCGCTTCCTGGAAGGCGTTCACGACCTCCAGGTGCTGGGACAGCCCTAAATAGTCATTGCTGCAGAAGTTGACCAGCTCGCGTCCCCGGACGCGTACGTCCACGCCATCGCGCGATTCAATGATGCGCCGCGGGCGCAGGCTGGCACTGGCCGCGCGTTCAGCGCTTGCCGCCACTACGCGGTCAGTCAGGCGGACGCGGGCCATGTCGGGTCAGGCGGCGCAGGACCGGGCCGCTTGCGCGTCCGGTTCGCCGCGTGCCGAGTCTTCGATCAGGTCCGCATGCACCGTAGTGATGGCTTCATCAACGGGCATGGGTTGCAAGCCGAGGCGTTCGAACAGGGCCTGGTCGGCGGCAACGTCGGGGTTGCCGGTCGTCAGCAGCTTTTCACCATAGAAAATGGAATTGGCGCCAGCGAGGATGCACAGCGCCTGCAGCTCTTCGCTCATCTCGGCGCGGCCGGCCGACAGGCGCACCATCGACCGCGGCATGATCAGGCGCGCCACCCCAATCGTGCGCACGAATTCGAACGGATCCAGCAGCGCGGTGCCATGCAAGGGCGTGCCTTCGACCTGCACCAGGCGGTTTATCGGCACTGAACCGGGGTGCTCCGGCAGGTTCGCCAGCGCCTGGAGCAGCCCCGCGCGCTGGGCGCGGGTTTCGCCCATGCCGACGATACCGCCGCAACAGGTCTTCAGCCCTGCCTCGCGCACTTGTTCCAGAGTGTCGAGGCGGTCCTGGTACTCACGCGTCCTGATCACGTCGCCGTAGAAATCCGGCGCACTGTCCAGGTTGTGGTTGTAGTAGTCCAGTCCGGCCAGCTTCAACGCTTGCGCCTGCTCGCCGCTGAGCATGCCCAGCGTGGCGCAGGCCTCCAGGCCGAGCGCCTTGACCGCACTGACCATCTGCGCGACTTGCGCCACGTCCTTGTCCTTGGGCGAACGCCAGGCCGCGCCCATGCAAAAGCGCGAAGCGCCCGCGGCCTTGGCCTGCGTGGCCTTCTCGATGACTTCCTCAAGGCTCAATAATTTGTGTGCCTTCAAGCCGGTGTTGTAGCGCGCGCTCTGCGGGCAGTACGCGCAGTCTTCGGGACAGCCGCCGGTCTTGATCGACAGCAAGGTCGAGACCTGTACCTGGCAGGGGTCGAAAACTTCCCGATGCACGGCCGCGGCTGCGTGCATGAGTTCAGGAAACGGCAAGTCGAACAGCGCGAGCACCTGGTCGCGCGACCAGTCATGGCGGATGACGGCGGGCATGGATGGAATCCTGCGACGCCCCGAAGGGCAGACCGTGAGTCTGGTAAGGCGGCAAGTCCCTGTCAAATGGTGATGCGGTCGAGATGGCCGAAGGCGCCGTGGTTTTCCTACAACGACGCGGGGCTTATGCGGCTGGCTGCGACGAAGTGCGGGCCGCACGCTGCACCTCTCCAGGTCAACGGGAATGCCAGGGCAATGGTCAAGGCAGCGCGACTGCTCGACTTCCTCAGCCACACGCTGCTGGCCTCCCGCTGCCTGGTCTGCGCCGAGCCTGGGCTCGGCCGGCTCGACCTGTGCGCTGCCTGCGTCGCGGCGCTTCCCTGGAACACGAGCGCCTGCCGGCAATGTGCGTTGACGCTTACCGGGGCGGGCAGCCATTGCGGTACCTGTCAGTTCAACCCACCGCCATATACGCGGGCGCAGTGCGCGTTCCACTACGTCTTTCCGCTGGACCGGCTGCTGCCACGCTTCAAGTTCCACGGCGACCTCGCCGCCGGCGCCTTGGCCGCGACGCTGTTGTCGTGGACACTCGACCCGGCCGACGCCCCGCAGGCGCTGGTGCCGGTACCGCTGCATCGCGGCCGCCTGCGCCAGCGCGGATACGACCAGGCCCTGGAGCTGGCGCGTGCGCTGTCGCTGCAGTGCCGCATCCCACTGCTGGCCCACCGGCTGCGGCGCGTTCGCCGCACCGTTCCGCAGACCGAACTTGGCGCCACCGCCCGCCAGCGCAACGTGCACGGTGCCTTCGCCATCCGCGGCGCTGCAGCCTGGCCGGCCCACGTCGCACTGGTCGACGATGTCATGACCACCGGCGCTACCTTGGCGGAATGCGCGCAGCTATTGCTCGACGCCGGTGTTGGCCGCGTAGATGTCTGGACCGTGGCGCGCGCGCTATGAGGCCGCGCTGCCCCGGCTCCAGAGATTGGCGGACCCGCTGCGTCTCAGGGCGCGTGCTTGCCGACCAGATCGAGCGCGATCCCGGCGAACACCGCCAGCCCGACCCACTGGTTGGACAGGAACGCGCGAAAACAATCCTCTGGCGTGCGGCTGCGACCAATCGCAAATTGCCAGACGATGAAGCCAGCCGCGACGGCCAGCCCGGCCAGGTAGTTAACGCCCAGGGAGGCACGTTGCCCAAGCAGCAACATCGCCAGCAGAAAACCGGCATAGAGCACCGCCAGCGCCACGATGTCGGCATCGCCAAAAAGTATGGCGGTCGACTTCGCGCCCTGGCGCAAATCATCCTTGCGGTCGACCATCGCGTACCAGGTGTCATAGCCGGTGGTCCAGAGCAGGTTGCCCAGGAACAACAGCCAGGCCAGCGCGGGAATGGTGCCCCGGGCTGCCGCGAAAGCCATCGGGATGCCCCAGCCGAAAGCCACCCCCAGGTACACCTGCGGGAAATAGGTGTAGCGCTTGAGCAACGGATACGTGGCGCTGAGCGCAGCGGCCACCACGCTCAGGACGATAGTCAGCCGATTGGTGGTGAGCACCAGTGCGAAGGCGACAAGCATCATCGCCGCGAACACCAGCAAGGCCTCGCCGGGCTTCACCGCGCCGCTCGCCAGCGGACGATCCCGCGTGCGGGCGACGTGCGGATCCAGCCAGCGGTCGGCGTAATCGTTGATCACGCAACCCGCCGAGCGGGTCAGCCAGACGCCCGGCAGGAAGACCAGCAGCAGGTGCCACGAGGGAATGCCGTCGGCAGCCAGCCACAGTGCCCATGCGGTGGGCCACAGCAACAACAGGGTCCCGACCGGGCGGTCGCCGCGAATCAGTTTCCAGTACAGGGGCAGCCGCTGCGTGAACTGCGGCGCCGGCGTGCCGCGCGGTTCGCTCATCGCGCTAGCCTAGCAAACGACCGGGACCATCGACACTTGAAGCGCGCCCGGTTCAGCCACATCTTGCAGGTGTCCACCAACGGAACACCAAGCCATGAACCAAAGCCAGGGATCCACCGGCAACGTCATCGCCGCGCTGTGCAGCCTGTTCATTCCAGGCCTTGGGCAGCTGTTGCAGGGCCGTGTCGCCTGGGCTCTCATCTGGTTCCTGCTTGCCTGCGTGATTGGCGGCGTGACCTTCGTGATCACCCTCGGACTGTTGGCGCATTTCGGCTGGGTGCTGGTCAGCATCGCCTCTTGCGTGCACGCGGCGGTGTTCCGCCGAGGCTGAGCTGCGGCCTACAAGGTCTCGACAGCTCGCAACGCCCGCGTGCCGATCCAGCGGGCGAGATCGTCCGGCGCCAGGGGCCGCGTCAGGAAGTATCCCTGCACTTCATCGCAGCCCTGCTTGCGCAGCGCGCGCAGCGCACGCTCGCACTCCACGCCCTCGGCAATCACGGTCAGCCCCATCGCATGGCCCAGGCTGATCACTGCCTGGGTGAGCACGCCCACCTGCAAATCGTCGAGCATCTGGCTGACGAAGCTGCGGTCGATCTTCAGCTGCTGCACCGGGAAGCGGTGCAGGTACATCAGGTTGGAAAAACCGGTCCCGAAATCGTCAACGGACAGGTGGATGCCGTTTTCCTGGAACCGGGCAAACGTATGGCGCAGCGTTTCGTTGTCGCGCATGAGCGCCGATTCGGTCAGCTCCAGCACCAGGCGTTGCGGTGGCCAACCGGTGCGCGCGCAGATGGCCAGCACCTGTTCGGCGAACCCCGTATCGCGCAGTTGCACAGCCGACACATTCACCGCAATGCTGCGGAAATCCACGCCAGCTTCGTGCCAGCGCCGGGCTTGCGCGCAAGCTTCCTCAAGCACCCACAGACCGATTGGAATGATCTCGCCGGTGTCCTCGGCGATCGGGATGAATTCGGTCGGCGATCGCAACTCGCCCCCGGGCCGTTGCCAGCGCAACAGCGCCTCGATGCCGATCACGTCGCCGCCGTCGCGCAGCGACACGGTGGGCTGGTAGACCAGGAACAATTCCTTGCGCTCAATCGCCTGGCGCAACTCCTGCTCCAGCAAACCACGCCGATGCACGCGCTGGTAGAAGCTGTCGTTGTAGAAAAGATAAGTGTTGCGGCCAGCGTCCTTGGCCGCATACATCGCGGTGTCGGACGCACGCATCAGCGTTTCCAGGTCGTCGCTACTCTCGCTGAGCAGGGCAATGCCGATGCTGCAGCCCACGCGCACCTCGCTTTCGCCCAGCGCGATCGGCGCACCCACCGCGGCGATGAGTTTTTCAGCGACCAGCGCTGCGTCCTCGGGCTTGCGCATCTCGCACAGCATGACCATGAATTCGTCGCCGCCCTGGCGTCCGATCAGGTCGCTGCCGCGCAGGCAATCCTTCAGCCGCCCGGCGACCACCTGCAGCAACTCATCGCCAGCGGCATGTCCGAGTGTGTCGTTGACGTACTTGAAACGATCCAGGTCAACGAACAACAAGCCCAGCGTGCGCCCGGCGCGGTGCGCGCTACGGATGGCCTCCACGGCGCGTTGGCGGAACAGAAAGCGGTTCGGCAATCCGGTCAGCGTGTCGAAGTGAGCGAGTTGCTCGATGCGCTGGCCGGCTTCGTGTTCCTCGGTTATATCCTGGGTCAGGCCGGTGATCCGGGCACGGCCATCCTCGCTGGTTTCCATCACCGCGGTCACGCGCAGCACGAGCCTTCGCTGGTCACCGGTAGTGAAATGGACCTCCGCGGTTTCCTCCTGGCTGTGGCCCTGCGCCAGCCGTTCGAAACCGGCGCGCAGCCGCTCTTGGGACGGCGCATCGTACTGCTGTAGCAGCGAATCGATAGTGACAGTCGTGCCCGGTTTGATGTGGTGGATGCGGTAATTCTCATCTGTCCACTGGAACCGATCGTTGTCCATGTCAAGGTCAAAACCGCCGATGTGTCCCATGGCGGCGATGCGGTCGAGCAACTTGTTGCGCCAGCGCGCCGCCTCGTTCGCGCGCCGTTCTTCGGTGACATCGTGGACCACGCCGACCAGCCGCTCGATGCGGCCGGCATCGTTAAGGATGACATCGCCGACCACTTCGACGGTCAGCCACGCGCCGTCGGCGCGCTGCATCTGCGCGTCCATGGCATAGCCGCCGCCTTGCGCGAGCGATTTGGCCACCGCCGCTTCGAGCTGCGTATAGGATTCTTCAGAAAACACGGCGCGTTGCTCCGACCACGTCGGTGCGGCGCGGTCGTCCGGCCACGCGAGCAGATGGCGCAACTCCGCCGACCAGTACACATGATCGCTGTCCGGGTTCAACGCCCAGCTGCCCACGTGGCCAATCCGTTGCGCCTCGACCAGCAGTAGTTCGCGCTCGCGCAGCCGCTGCTCGAGCTCCTTGTAGCCGGTCACGTCGGTGTGGGTACCGACCACGCGCTCCGGCTTGCCGTCGGGGGAGCGGTAGATGATCTTGCCGCGGTCCAGTATCCATCGCCAACTGCCGTCGGCGTGGCGCAGCCGGTACTCGGCCTTGTAATGGGCGCTGTCGCCCTGCAGGTGCTGCGCGATGGCGCTCGCCTGCAACTCGCGGTCTTCCGGATGCACCAGTGCGTGCCAGGCCTCGACGCTTTCGGCCACGTCGCCGGGAGCATAGCCGAGCATCGCCAGGCTACGCGGCGATCGGTAGACCTTGTCGGTAGCCGCGCTCCAGTCCCAAAGCCCGTCTTCAGCGTTGTCGAGCGCATAGCGCCAACGGACGAATTCCGCCGACTCCTGCAGCTGGCGGATCACGTCCGCCGGAGCGCTTGGCGCGCGCCCCCCATCCTCACCCAGCGTGCCTTCACTCATGCCCCTGTTGATAGCGGCAATTGCTTAGTGTGTCCAGCCCGAGGGTGCCAATGGGTGCGCGGCGTCACGACGCCGCGGGCCCCGATCGCCACCGGCATCGCCAACAGCGGTAAACTTGCCCCGCCAGCCCCGCTGAACGGGGCAGGCATTCATTCTCCACGCGCCCGTAGTTCA
>JAYSXN010000099.1:0-6334 GCA_043717405.1 Gammaproteobacteria bacterium | reverse complement strand
TCAACGCCGGCGAGTTCGTCGGTGAGATGGGCCTGTTCGTCTCCGCCAACATCCGCCAGGTCCTGCTGCGCTCGCGCACGCCGTGCGAGCTGGCCGAGCTCAGCTATGAGCGCCTGCACCAGTTGTTCGCCACGTCCTTGTCCAATGAGTGCCCGCGCATCCTTTACGCCATCGGTGCGCAATTGTCGAAGCGGCTGCTCGACACCAGCCGCAAGGCAAGCCGCCTGGCGTTCCTGGACGTCACCGGGCGCATCATCCGCACGCTCAACGACCTCTGCCAGGAACCCGACGCGCTGAGCCACCCGCAGGGCATGCAGATCCGCGTGTCTCGACAGGAGCTTGCGCGCATCGTCGGGTGCTCGCGCGAGATGGCCGGCCGCGTGCTCAAGCAGCTGCAGATCGACGGAAAGCTGCATGCACGCGGGAAAACCGTCGTGGTGTTCGGGACGCGCTGAGCCATGGCGCGCTCGTCCCAGCCCGGCGTAGCGCCACTGCTGGTGCGGCCAGCCCGCGTCGAGGATGCACCGGCGATATCCGAATTGCTCGGAATGATGGGCTATCCCTGCGATGCCCAGGACGCGGCAGAGCGGGTGATGGCGCTGCGCGAGGACATCAACCAGACGCTGCTGGTGGCGGAATCTCAAATGAGTCTCGTCGGCTTGGTCTGTTGCGACCTCTCCTATTACCTGCCGCTTGGCGCTCCCACGTGTCGCATCACGGCGCTGGCGGTGGTGCCCGGTGAACAGCGGCAGGGTGTGGGAAGGCTATTGCTGCGCGAGTCCGAAGTCCTGGCGCGCGCGGCTGGCGCGGTGCGAATCGAACTGACTTCGGCTGCACACCGGCTCGAAGCGCATGAGTTTTACCGCGCCTGTGGTTATGGCGATGGTGCGATGCGCTTCGTCAAGCGCCTCGGCGACGCCTGAGCGGCTGGCTAGGCGAATAAAAGTGCGAGGGCCGCGCCGGGATCGTCAGCGCGCATGAAGGTTTCGCCGACAAGGAATGCCTGCACGCCGGCGCTGCGCATGCGTTCGACGTCCTGTCGCGTGGCGATCCCGCTCTCGGTCACGAGCAAGCGGTCCGCTGGAATGGCCTCGCGCAATGCCAGGGTGGTTTCGAGCGAGACCTCGAAAGTGCGCAAATTGCGGTTGTTGATGCCAACCAGGGGCACGGGCACCTGCAGTGCGCGTTCAAGTTCATCGATGTCATGCACCTCGACCAGCACGTCCATGCCCAGGTCCAGCGCCAGCCCGGACAACTCCGCCAGCGCCGCGTCGCCGAGCGCAGCCACGATCAGCAGGATGCAGTCGGCGCCAAGCGCCCGTGCCTCGAATACCTGGTAGGCATCGATGACGAAATCCTTGCGCAGCACCGGCAGCGTGCAAGCCGCGCGCGCCTCTTGCAGGTAGCGGTCCGAGCCATGGAAAAAATCGACGTCGGTCAGCACCGACAGGCAGCTCGCGCCGCCCATTTCGTAGCTGCGTGCAATCTGCGCCGGCTTGAAATCAGGACGGATCACGCCTTGGCTGGGGCTGGCTTTTTTTATCTCCGCTATGACCGCTGCCCGGCCCGAGGCGATGGTCGCGTGCAGTGCGTCGGCAAAGCCACGGGTTGCAGGCAGGTCGGCACAACGCGCGGAAAGCTCGCGCAGGCCGGCAACCGAGCTGCGCTCGCGCACCTCGAGCACCTTGCGAGCGAGGATTTGCTGCAGGATATCGCTCAAGCCTCGTCTCCCTGTCTCGGGCCCGCGTAGGCGCGTTCGATGCGCGCGACGCGCACCTCGAAGTGCTCATACCATTGCTCGCGCCCTTGTTGGCGGGCCACGCTGTGTTCGGCGTTACGCTTCCAGGCCGCGATGTCGGCTTCACTGCGCCAGTAGCTGACGGTGATGCCGACGCTGTTTTCGCCGCGGCAACTTTCAATGCCCAGGTAACCGGGCTGCTCGGGCGCAAGCTCAGCCATGCGTGCGGCCATGTGTTCGTAACCGCCATCACCCGGCGTGCGTTGCGAGGTGAAGATCACCGCGCAATAGGGCGGTACCGGCGTAGTGGCGAAGTAGTTGGACATGGGTACCCTAGTGCGCAGCCGCAGCCAGACGCTGGGAAACCTCCACATATCGATCGAGCTTGGCTCGCGCGGCGCCGCTCGTTATTGCCAACCTCGCCGCTTCTATCCCATGCGCAATTGACGGGCTGACGCCAGCCACGTACAGCGCAGCGGCGGAATTGATGAGCACGATGTCCAGCGCGGCACCGGGCCGGTTGTCCAGCACTGCCAGCAGCATTTCCCGCGATTGAGCGGGACCATCCACACGCAATCCGTGCAGGTCTGCCGACTCCAGGCCAAACTGCGCAGGCTCGATTTCATATTCCTCAACGCGACCATCGCGCAGCTCGGCGACCAGGGTCGGCCCCGAAAGAGATATCTCATCGAGGCCATCGCGACCGTGCACCACCAGCGCCCGGTGCATGCCGAGTCTCTGCAAGACGCGGGCCTGGATGCCCACCAGGTCGGCATGGAAGACGCCCATCAGCATGTGCGGCGCATTGGCCGGGTTGGTCAGCGGACCGAGGATATTGAACAGCGTACGCACCCCGAGTTCGCGGCGCACCGCAGCGACATTCTTCATGGCCGGATGATGGATCGGCGCGAACATGAAGCCGAGGCCGGTTTCCTGCAAGCACTGGGCTACTTGACCGGGCTGCAGCTCGATCGCCGCGCCTAGCGTCTCGAGCACGTCGGCGCTGCCGGATTTCGACGACACACTACGATTGCCGTGCTTGGCAACCTTCGCTCCCGCAGCCGCGCATACGAACATGGCTGCGGTGGAAATGTTGAACGTGTGCGCGCCGTCGCCGCCAGTGCCGACGATGTCGACGAAACCGCTATTGTCGGCAACCGTGACCCGCGCGCAAAACTCGCGCATGACCGTTGCCGCCGCGGCAATCTCCCCGACGGTTTCCTTCTTCACGCGCAGGCCGGTCAGCAGCGCGGCAGTCATCACCGGCGAGACGTCGCCACGCATGATCTGGCGCATCAGCTCGACCATCTCGTCGAAGAATATTTCCCGGTGCACCAGCACGCGCTGCAGCGCTTCCTGTGGCGTGAATTCCATGGCTCAGGCGGCGTCCTGCAGGAAATTGAGCAGCAGCGCATGCCCGTGCTCGGTCAGGATCGACTCCGGGTGGAACTGCACGCCCTGCAGGTTCAGCGTGCGATGGCGCAAGCCCATGATTTCATCGACGCTGCCGTCATCCAACTGCGTCCAGGCAGTGACTTCCAGGCACTCGGGTAGCGACTCGCGCTCAACGACGAGCGAGTGGTAACGGGTTGCCTGGAACGGCGATGGCAAACCTGCAAACACGCCACTGCCGTTGTGGTAAATCGGCGAGGTCTTGCCATGCATGATGGCGCGCGCCCGAACCACTGTCCCGCCGAAAGCCTGGCCGAGGCTCTGGTGGCCCAGGCATACGCCGAGCATCGGCACGCTGCCGGACAGCTGCTCCAATACCTGCAGCGATACCCCGGCAAGATCCGGTGTACATGGCCCCGGCGAGATGACGATGCGTGCGGGCGCCAGCTCCGCAATCTGCGCCACACTCAGCGCATCGTTGCGCACGACTTTCACTTCCTGCCCCAGCTCGCCAAAATATTGGACGAGGTTGTAGGTGAAGCTGTCGTAGTTGTCGATCATCAGGAGCATGGCGTGCGTTGGTTCCATTTGGGCTGGGATCTGCGAAATGTCAGGCTTAATCAGCTATCAGGTAAACCAGGAAAGCATCGGCTGCAACCCTGATTTCCCCTTCGCGCAAAACAATTTCGGCGGATCGTCGTATCCGGGTGCCGGTCACGACGATCGTGTCCAGCGCGTCCGACTCGGAATATCCGGAGCTGGAGTAGATAGTGCTCTGCGCACGATCCGACACGTTGTACAGCTGTCCGAGCCGCTTGCCCACCGCGTTCGACATTTCTGCCGCCGCCTGGCGCGCATCGGCAACCGCATCGATGCGCAGCTTGCGTTCCAGCGCCTGCTTGCCGCTGTATTCGAAGGTACCCGTGTCGATCTGTACGTTTTTGCTATCGGGCACTGCCGCGATGAGGCTGCGTACGTCGTCAAGGCTATGAAACCGTACCCTGATCTCCCGTTCATACGTATTGCCCAGGAACACCTCACGCTCGTGATCGTTGTCATACTTTGTTTCAGGGCTGATGCTCAGGTTGCCGACCGAGATGTCGCTGTCCGCCACGTGCAGGTCGGCTACGGTTTTCAACAAGCTGCGGGCCAAGCCCTCGATGAGCGCCTGTGACTTCGCGGCGTCCGTACTCGTCTGCTTGAGGGTCAGCGTCAACGGAAACACATCGGGCCTTACCTTCGCCTCGGCGTGCCCTTGCACGGAAAGGAATGGCTTGCCCTGGAAAGTTTGCGCCAGCGCCAGGTTTGGTGCGAGCAATGCGAAGAAAATACACGCGCGTGACAACGGGTTCATCTTGATCCTTTGTTTTTACAACCCACCGGCAGCTTGCGCCACCGCGCGAAACAACGCCTTGCCCTTGTTCAATGTCTCATCCCATTCGGTCTGCGGATCGGAATCATGCACGATGCCGGCGCCTGCCTGCACATGCAGGCGGCCATCCTGGATCACCGCGGTGCGGATGGCGATGGCGGTGTCGATGTCACCCCACCAGCCAATGTAGCCAACCGCGCCGGAATAGATGTTGCGCTTGATCGGTTCGAGTTCGCGGATGACTTCCAGCGCGCGTATTTTTGGCGCGCCGCTGACCGTGCCGGCGGGAAAGGTCGCTTTCAATACTTCGGCGAAAGTGCAGCCAGGCTTCAGCGTGCCCTGCACCTCCGACACGATGTGCATGACGTGCGAGTAACGCTCGATCAGGAACTGGTCGGGTACCAAGACACTGCCAGGCACGGCGACGCGGCCAACATCGTTGCGGCCAAGGTCGATCAGCATCAGGTGCTCGGCGCGCTCCTTGGGGTCGGCAAGCAGCTCGGCTTCAAGCGCGGCGTCCTCGGCTGCCGTCGCGCCGCGCGGCCGCGTGCCGGCGATGGGTCGCACGGTGATGCGGCCGTCTTGCACGCGCACGAGGATTTCTGGCGAACTTCCAACCACCTGCGTGCCGTCGAGGTCGAGAAAGTACATGTACGGCGACGGATTGAGCGCCCGCAACGCGCGGTACACATCCACCGGCCGCGCACGGAAAGGCACGCTCATGCGCTGGCTGAGCACGACCTGGAACACATCACCGGCGCGGATGTAATCCTGCGCCGTTTGCACCGCGGCAATGAAACCTTCGCGGGTGAAGCCCGAAACAAAATCCTCGTCCTTGAGCAGGGACGGATCCAGCACGTCCGGGTAGCTGCGGCCGGAGTGGCGCAACCGATACACGAGTTCATCGAGGCGGCGCACGGCTTTCGAGTAGGCCTGCGGCTGCGAAGGATCGGCATGCACGATCAGGTACAGCCGGCCCTTGAGGTTGTCGAATACAGCCAGCTCCTCGCTGAGCATGAGGAATGCATCCGGCGTCCCCAACTGGTCCGCCTTGTCACCCCCGGCCAATCGCGGCTCGATATAGCCGATCGATTCAAAGCCGAAGTATCCGACAAGCCCACCGGTGAACGCTGGCAGGCCCGGCACCCGCGGCACGTTGAAGGCTTCACGCAGTCTGTCCACTTCCGCGAGCGGGTCGGCGAGCGTTCGAGTCTCTACCAGCTCGCCATGCGCGCGGGTTTCCATCGTGTTGCCGCGAAACGTGTAGGTCCGCTTTGCCGGCAGCCCGATGATCGAATAGCGCCCCCAGGTCTCGCCGCCCTCGACAGATTCGAACAAGTACGTGTGCGGCCCATCGGCAAGCTTGAGGTATACCGACAGCGGCGTGTCCAGGTCGGACAGCACCTCGCGCACGATCGGGATGCGGTTGTTGCCGGCGGCGGCCAGCTGCTGGAATTCCTCGGGCGATATCACCTGCCTGATCCGCCCGACTGTGCCTGCACCTGCGCCCGCATTTCTCCAATCACCTGCCGGTAATCGGCTGCGCCGAAAATCGCCGAGCCCGCGACGAAGGTGTCGGCACCGGCAGCCGCGATCGCGCCGATGTTGTCCACCTTCACCCCGCCATCGACTTCCAGGCGAATGTCCCGCCCGCTGGCTTCGATCAGCGCGCGCGCCTTGCGGATCTTTGCGAGCGTGCCCGGAATGAAGCTTTGGCCACCAAAGCCCGGGTTGACGGACATGATCAGCACCAGGTCGACCTTGTCCATGACGTATTCCAGATAGTCCAGCGGCGTGGCCGGATTGAATACCAGCCCGGCTTGGCAGCCGTG
>JAYSXN010000098.1:0-6338 GCA_043717405.1 Gammaproteobacteria bacterium | reverse complement strand
CTGCCTGGTCACGTACAGCAGCCCGATGATGATGTACGACAGGAAAAACAGGATCAGGAAGGGCTCCACGGTGCCGAACAATTCAGGCCGGTAGAATTTGCTGCCCCAGGCGCTGCCGACGCCAAACGTGAAGGCAAATCCGACCAGATTGAGCAGCCGCCAGCTGTGTCGCCACGATATTGCAAACACCGCGGCGTTGAGCACTGCGTAATACGCGAACAGGCCGACCGGATTGGAACTGCCCGTGGCAATCAGCACCGGCGCCAGGTATCCGCCGAGGAATCCAAGTACGGCCAGAGCCATGTTCGCCTGCAAGACGGCGAGCAACGCCGAGCCCGCCACCAGCACGGCCACAAGCGCAAACGCGAGCATCGGCGGCAACAACCCGTACAAGCGGAAGCTTGCGAAGACGGTCAACAGCAATACGCCCAGCGCGCCGCCCTGCAAGCTCAGGCCAAATGCCGGCCGGCGCAGCCGCTCACGCCAGCCGAAGGCGAGCCCCAGCATTGCCACGCCTGCAATGGCGGCCATGCGTACTTCGATGGACGGATTGAAATAGCCCAGCGCTGCCGCGTATTTCAAGGCCGACGCGACGCCGAACAACAAGACGAGAACGCCGATCTTCACCGGCACATTGCCTTCGGTGAACCAGGATTTCAGGTAACCGACAAGGCGCTCGAGTCCGCTTGGTGTACGCGGCGCCGAGGCGTCCCGCGCAACGCCGGGGAGCGAGGTGTCTGGCAATGGCGGCGGTGCTTGCCGCGGTACCGCGTCCAGTGCAGCAGGCCGCAGGGTTGAGGGCGTAACGGAGTCTGGCGCCGCTGGCTTGAGTTCAAGCGCGGCGAGTTTCCGGCCGAGCGTATCGACCTGGCCGCGCAAGCCGTGCACTGAAACCAGCAGGAAAGAAACTGCGAAGCCAACTACCGCCCCGAACAGTTCGTGCTCGTTGGCCACGCTCGCGCCGGCCACGGCGCCAATCAGTCCCAGTATCCAGTTCATGCGTACCCCACGCCTGACTTTGACCGGCAGTCTGCTTGATTGTGCGGTGCAATGACAGCCGGAGGTTCAGCGCTTGCGAGCTATGAGCTACGCAAATGCGGCTTGCGTCAGGACTCTGGGCCGAAGCCGCCGGCAATGCCTTTGGTGGCGATCGCCACGGCGTCGTGTGGATGCAGGCTTTCCAGATGCGTGGCGCGTACCCAGAAGTCGAGGATGCGCTCGTCCTCGTCCAGCGCGCGTTGCATGCGCCGGGCTGCATCCTCGCAGAACATCAGGTTTTCACCATTGAGCCGCGCGAACGCCTGTTCGTCCTCACGCTTGACCGCGGTCTGCACGGGCGTCTTCAAAGCCTGCTCGATGCGATCGATGACTTGCAGGAACGGCAAGTCCTTGAACGATGGCGCGAGGCGCGCCTTGACCTCGGCGGTACTGCGTTGGCTGTGCGGCGTTGCATTGATGCCGTGCTCGCTGCCGAGCCAGCGCAGCACCGCCGCATGATCCAGTGGCGTGCCGGCCGGAAAATCCGCGCTGAAATTTTCCTGGATCAGTTGCCGCGCAAGCGCCGCCGAGCACGGGCAGGTGCTCGAGTAACTGGCCTGCACAGACAGCTCCAGCGTGAACTGGCCACGGTCCAGCGTGGCGACGATGCCTACCGGATAGGATTTCCAGCCCGTGTTGTCACTGACCAGTGCTGGACGGCGAACCAGGTAGTTGAAATGGATGTGCACCATCGCGCGATCGGAAAGATCGGCATGCGAATCCAGGAATTCCTTCAGCAAACGTCGCAGGCTGCACGGTGAGATCGGTTCGGCGCCAAGCGCCTTGTCCACGTGCAGGTACAGGCGGGACATGTGTATACCGCGCACGTCGGGCCGCTTCAGGTTGACGAACGCGTTGACCCGCGCGCCGCTGGTGACCACTGCGCCCTCGGCATTGGCGACGCTGACCGGCAGCTCGATCTCGCCCATGCCAACCCACGCCAATACGCCGGCGACTGCCGGACGCACTTCATTGGCGACATCGGGCATGACGCGTGCAAGGTTTTCGTGGGTACTTGGGGCCATGGCGGATCTACTCAAAGGAATGCACTCGACAAGGTTAGATGGGGCCTCGTGCAGGTTACGTCAACCACGCCGCGCCGTCCCCGCCGCAACGCGGCCTTACGTCTCGCGCGCGGCCTGCCATGCTTGCCAGAGCATGGCCACCGCGCCCGGGGGGTCGAAGCCCTTCCCCGCCGCCAGGCGCTGCAGTCGCTGCCGGTCCGAGCGGGCGCGGCTGCGGGCGATCAGCGCGGTGCCACCCAGCGTGGGCTCGGTCGCCTGCAGCAATTCTCCGGCCCAATCACGGATCAAAACCGCGCTGCCGCCGGCGGCTACTTGCTCAGCGGTGGTTGCGTGCCGCGCGAACAGATGCATGGGTACGCGGCCCTGGTCTGCGCTGGCCAGCCCGTGCGGCAGCCGGTGCGTGAGCCAATGCAAGGCAAGCTGGCTTGCTGGGGCGCTGCGCGATGCGGCAAACAAGTGTGCTTCGACCGCGCTCGCGCTCCCCGCGATTGTTGCCAGCGCTGCGATGGCCTGCGCGGTGTTGGCGGCACGCCGAGGCTCGACTTCGAAGTCGAGCAAGGCGCGCGACAGCGCCGCCCAGGGCGCCGAGGTGTCCAGCAGTGACGCGGTAAGCGGATGCCGGTGCTGGCCCCTGCCCACGCCAAGGAGTTCTTCGGCCCACCAGGAAATTTTCAACTGCGCCACGCTTGCTTCGCTCAAGTCGAACATGGTTTCGCGCAATTCGTTGAGCAAGCTGCCCCAGGCGTAGAAACGCGGCCGCAGTGCGGGCGGACAGAAGCCGGCGGAAAAACGCATCCCGGGCTCGCGCTGCAGCCATTTTTCGACGAAGTGGGCGTTGGCAGCTGTTGCAGGCGCGCTCATCGGAACGCCCGCAACCTGCCTTCGGCCAGCAGTTCGAGCGCGGTTTCGGCGAGTGCGTCGCTGCCCCAGCTCCGCGGGTCGTCATCGGCCTGCCGGTAGCCCCAGAGGGCCGCGACCGATTTCATGCCGGCATTGCGCGCAGCGATGATGTCGCGTTCGTCATCGCCTACGTAAACGCATTTTGGCGGCTCGACGCCGAGGGTGCGGCAAGCCAGCAACAACTGGTCCGGGTCAGGCTTCTTGCGCGGCAGCGTGTCGCCGCCGATCAACACCGCGCAGCGTTGCGTCCAGCCCATGCTTTCCACGATGTCGAAGGCCAGGTAATGCGGCTTGTTGGTGACGATGCCCCAACGCGAGCCGCTGGCCTCGATGCCAGCAAGTACTTCAGCGATGCCATCGAAGGCGGTGCTGTGCCGCGCGACCGCGTCGCCGTAGACGGCAAGGAAAGGCTGCAGCAACAACTCGCGTTGCTCCTCATCGCGGGCTGGAAAAGCGGCCGCGAGCATGGCCCTGCCCCCGCGCGACACCACCGGTCGGATCGTGGACAGCGGGACCGCTGGTTCGCCTTCGCGCAAGGCAATGACATTGATGGCATTGAGCAGGTCGACGGCGCTGTCCACCAGCGTGCCATCAAGATCGAACAACACCAGCGCAGCAATCATTCGCGCACCGCGCACGCCAGGTAATTGATGCCGGTGCCGCCACCGACCCAGGCCTTGCGCCGCAACGGATCATAGGCCAGCCCGCTGACGTCCTCCATGCGCATGCCGGCATCGCGCAGCCAGGCAGCAAGCTCGGCGGGACGGATGAAGCTCTTGTAGTCGTGCGTACCGCGTGGCAGCAGGCCGGCAATGTACTCGGCGCCAAGAATAGCCGCGGCGAAGGCCAGCGGCGTTCGGTTGATGGTGGACAGGAACAACCTGCCGCCCGGACGCAGCAATTGACCGCAGGCCTGCAGGATTGATCCCGGATCAGGCACATGCTCCAGCATTTCCATGCAGGTGATGGCATCGAACGCAGCCGGCTTGCGCAAGGCCAGCGACTCGACCGGCTCGAGCAGGTAGTCGACCTGCAACCGCGACTCGAGAAGGTGCAGCTTGGCAACGTCGATCAGTTCCGGCGCCATGTCCAGCGCAGTCACGACGGCGCCGGCGCTGGCCATTGCCTCACTCAGCAAACCCGCGCCACAACCCACGTCCAGCACGCGTGCTGCGCGCAGCGTGACTCGCGCAGCCACATAGCCAAGCCGCGCTGGGTTGAGTTCATGCAAGGCGCGTTGCGGCCCGGCCGGGTCCCACCAGCGGTTGGCGAGTGCGCCGAACTTGGCGATCTCCGCCGGATCCACGTTGCTCGCGCTCATGCGCGCGGCCCGATAGCCGCGATGCGCGCGCGCCATTGGCCGGCGCGCGCCAATAGCGAGGCGATATCGAAATCCACGAGCTCACAGTCGGCAAGCTTGCGTTGACCGGCGATCCATACATCGCTGACCTGCTGGCGCCCGATGCAATAAACCAGTTGCGACAACGGGTGGTACATCGGTTGCGTTTCCACCGCGTCGGTCCGGACCAGCACCACGTCAGCCTGCTTGCCTGGCTCCAGCGAACCGATGCGATCGCCCAACCCGAGCGCGCGAGCTCCGCCCAGCGTGGCAGCGTGCAGCGCCGAGGCGGCATCCAGTGCCGTGGCATCGCCGGCAACGCCCTTGGCCAGCAGCGCGGCAGTACGCATTTCCTCGAACATGTCCAGGTCGTTATTGCTGGCGCAGCCATCGGTGCCGATCGCGATGTTGACGCCTGCGCCGAGTAGCGAGTGCACCGGGCAAAACCCGGAAGCAAGTTTCAGGTTCGACTGCGGGCAATGGACCACGCTGACGCCGCGCTCAGCGCAAAGTGTCATTTCCGAATCATTGAGCTGGGTCATGTGCACGGCGATCAGGCGCTCGTTGACCAGCCCGAGCCGATCCATGCGCGCAAGTGGACGCTGCCCATGTTGCGCGAGCGAGTCCCCGATCTCCTGTGCCGTCTCGTGCACGTGGCAATGCACCGGCAGGTCCAGTTGCTCGGCCAGCATGCGGATACGCTCGAAGCTGCCGTCCTTGACTGTGTAAGGCGCATGTGGCGCGAAGCTGAAGGTAACCAGCGGATCGCGGCGATAGTTGTCGTGTACCTCGATGCCTTTGTCGAAGTACTCGTCCGGGCCGCTGGCCCATGCCGACGGGAACTCGATGACGGGCAGCCCCACTACCGCGCGAAAACCCAGGCGGCGATAGGTTGCCGCCTGCACATCGGGGAAAAAATAGTTCTCGTTGCAACACGTGCTGCCGCCTCGCAACATTTCCGCAACCGCGAGTTCGACGCCGTCGGCAATGAAGGCCGGGCTCATCACCGCCGACTCGATGGGCCAGATGTGTTCGGTCAGCCACGGCATCAACGCCAGGTCGTCGGCGACGCCACGCATCAGCGTCATCGGGTTGTGCGTATGCGCGTTCACCAGCCCGGGCATCAGGATGCACTCGGGGCGGCTGATCACTTCCCGTGGCGCATAGCGGGCATAGGCCTCGGCGCGAGGCAGCAGCGCAGTGATGGTTGCCCCAGTGATTACCAGTACGTGGCCTTGGAGTACGGCGCCGCGCGGCACGATCGGCACCACCCAGCCGGCTTCGATGAACTGGTCGCAGGGCTGTGCGGATTCGGCGCTCATGGCAGCAGGCTTACTTCACCCGGCCGACGTATTCACCGGAGCGGGTATCGACGCGAATCATTTCGTCCTGTCCAACGAACAGCGGCACGCGCACCGTAGCGCCGGTTTCAAGCTTGGCCGGCTTGCCACCGCCGCCGGAGGTGTCACCGCGCACGCCAGGGTCGGTTTCGACGATTTTCAATTCGACGAAGTTCGGCGCCTGCACCGCGATCGGCAAGCCATTCCACAGAGTGACTACGCAGTTTTCTTCACCCTTCAGCCACTGCCAGCTGTCGCCGACGGCGGGTTTTTCCGCCTGCACCTGCTCGAAACTCTCGGTCTGCATGAAGTGCCAGTACTCACCGTCCGCATACAGGAACTGCATGTCGGTATCCATCACGTCGGCCACTTCCAGCGAGTCGGTGGCCTTCATGGTCATCTCCACTACGCGCCCCGACTTGATGTTGCGGTACTTGATGCGGGTGAAGGCTTGGCCCTTGCCGGGCTTGACGTACTCGGTCTCGGTGATGACGCAGGGGTCATTGTTGACGAGGATCTTTGCGCCGTTCTTGACGTCGTTCAAGCCGTAGGTGGCCATCGGTGGAGCTCCAGAAAAATGCGAAGCCGCCAGGGTCGGCGGCTACAATGGGCTTTCGCGGGCATCGGGCCTGCATCAGCTCGGCATGATAACCGCAGACCCCGTCGCGCCCCAAGCCGGCAGCCCTTCGGCTGCGT
>JAYSXN010000097.1:0-2117 GCA_043717405.1 Gammaproteobacteria bacterium | reverse complement strand
AGGTGCGGCCCGCACTAACTGCGTACCTCGCGAGCGCGACCAACGTTGTCGAGACCGCGCTGATGAACCGCGAGGCTGCCGATTCGAAGATGGGCGACTTCATGGTCGCGTTCAAGAGCCTCGAGAAAGAGATGGATACGCTCAGCGACCTGATCGCCGAGAAGTCCAGAGAGACCGAAGCCTCGAGCCATGCCTCGGCGGGGGTCGCGAGCAACGCGATCGTTGCGGCCAGCGTCGTGTCGATTGCGGTACTCCTGTTCGTCGGCTTGGCGACCAGCCGCAGCATCGTGGCACCCATCCGCCGCGCAGTGCAGGTGGCCGAACTCGTCGCTGCTGGAAATCTCGGCTCGAAGATCGAGGTGCAAGGCTTCGGCGAGACCGCGCAACTGTTGGCTGCGCTGAAGCGCATGAACGAGAGCCTCGTGACGGTCGTCGGCGCCGTGCGTTCGGGCAGCGACAACATCGCCACGGGTTCGAGCGAGATCGCGATCGGCAATCAGGATCTGAGCCAACGCACCGAAGAACAGGCCAGCAACCTGCAGCAGACCGCGGCATCGATGGAACAGCTCACCGCCACCGTTCGGAACAACGCAGACACCACCCACAAGGCTGCGCAACTGGCCGACACCGCGAGCAGCGCTGCGACGCAAGGCGGCGTGGCAGTCAACCAAGTGGTCGGGACGATGGCCGACATCACTCAAGCGAGCCGCAAGATTAGCGAAATCATCGGCGTGATCGACGGTATCGCCTTCCAGACCAATATTCTGGCCTTGAACGCGGCGGTAGAAGCTGCGCGAGCCGGCGAGCAAGGCCGCGGGTTCGCGGTCGTCGCGACCGAGGTGCGCACCCTGGCGCAGCGAAGTGCGGTGGCGGCAAAGGAAATCAAAAGCCTGATACAGACCAGCGTCGAGAAGGTCGAGCTTGGATCACGACAGGCGAGTGATGCGGGCAACACGATGGTCGACATCGTCGCGCAGGTCAAGCGCGTGACCGAGCTCATCGTCGAGATCAGCGCGGCCACGCAGGAGCAGACTGTCGGTCTCGGTCAGGTCAACGAGTCGGTGACACAGCTCGATCAGGTGACCCAACACAACGCGGCCTTGGTCGAGCAAGCCGCGGCCGCCGCGGAAAGTCTCAAGCATCAGGCCAGGCAACTGGTCGAGTCCGTGGCGATTTTTCAGCTCGCCTGAGCGCAAGCAGAGTTCGCAGGGCACGACGATTCGCCTCATAAGAGCGCTCGTTTGACCAGCTCCCTTGCCCGTCGCGCCCTTGGCTATCCGCGCTTGAACGGAGGCGGCAATCGCCAAGGTCGTGGTCATCTTGGACTCCACGGGGCCGCGGCACGCCTAACTCTTTGAAGGGACTTCCCTTTGATGGCAAACGGTATTCGTATTTTTCGTCGATGACCTCTGCGTGTGTTGGTCGCTGGTCGATGAGCAGACGGCGCGAAGCGCATGAACGAGGAACAGACTGCTTCTCTGAAGACGGTCTTGTTGCGCTGAGGCGCGTAAAGCGCTTGCAGTGCGGACCCAGATGCGAACCGCTTAGCGGGGTCTGCATTCCAATCCCGTGGACATCGACGGTTCGAGCCACCAAGGGTTAGTCGAGCTTGCCCGCTGCCGGTCTGACCTGTCATTTCATCTTCTGGCTTTATGCCTGCTGCCTGGTGGATACGTTGTTCGCTAGGCGGTAGCCGGTGTCGGCGCTCGCGCCCCCGGCTTCACGCTCACACGCCGCGGGTCGAAGGCCTCGCCCCGGATCCCTACATTCAACATGGGTGGGTTAGAGGCGCAGGCTTCTGACGGGCTTGGCGGCGGTCGATGCCGAAGACGAGGCCGGGATCACAGGATGCTCGCGACTTCGTCGCTGCCGGTGACACACTCAGCCACCATGGCACGAGACGGCCGATCCACGCGGTGCGTGACGTGGCCGATGCGGTATCACTGGAACGCGGTATTCCCTGCAGCGCCGTGCAAAGTCTGTTCATGACGGTCGATCCGAAGGTGCTGCCGAAATTGTTCGCGGACTGTCGCGAAATCGCCAACAGCCCGAAAGTCGCTGCTCGAAGTCCGCGCCGGGCGGGCGACTTCAGTGCGGGGGCCGCGCGCATGATCGAA
>JAYSXN010000096.1:0-6385 GCA_043717405.1 Gammaproteobacteria bacterium | reverse complement strand
GTTCGCGCAGAGGCATCGCGACGCTCACAACCCGCCCTCCACTTCCGCCGAATCCTCGACGGTGGCCGCCAGGGGAACGCTTGGCGCCATGGTTGCCGGCGCCTTCGCATACCACTGCTCGACGTGGTCCGGCGGGACGTCCATCAGCCGCAACGCGCCATCCATTACGTTATGGAAGACCGGCGCAGAAACCAGGCCGCCGTAATAATCGTGGCCGCTGGGATTGTTGATCACCACGACCATGGCAAACTTCGGATGGTCCAGCGGCACCACGCCTGCAAATACCGAGACGTAGCGCTTTGCGTAGCCACCGCCGCTTGCCTGGCGCGCCGTGCCGGTCTTGCCGGCCACGCGATAGCCGGTGATCGCGGCACGCTGCGCGGTCCCACCGACTTCAGTGACGCTCTCGAGCATCATCAGGACTTTGCGCGCGAGCCGCGGATCGAGCACCTGGCGGCCGGTACCGGCACCGCCCTTAAGAAAGGTCGGCGGCATCAGCCGCCCACGGTTGGCCATTGCAGCGTAGGCCTGCGCGAGTTGCACGGGCGTCACCGACAAGCCCATGCCGTAGGAAATAGTGCCGCGCTTGACCAGTCCCCAGGTTTTCGGCGGCGCCATGACGCCGGATGATTCGCCCGGAAAGCCCGATTGCGTGCTGTCGCCATAACCGAAGCGATGCAGCACGTCGAACAAGTGTTCGCTGGTCATGTCCAGGCCAAGCTTCGCGGCCCCGACGTTGGATGAGGTGCTCAACAAATGCGTCAGGTCCACCGCGCCGTGGTCATGCACGTCACTGATGCGGTACTTGCCGAGCATCATGCTGCCCGGGCTGGTCTGGATGATGATGTTCGGATCGACGCCTGCTTCAAGCGCCGCGGCGACGGTGAACGGCTTGATCACCGAACCGGGCTCCACGACATCGGTGACCGCACGATTGCGATGCGTGCCCGGCTCCGCGGCGCCATGCGCGTTCGGGTTATAGGCCGGCTGGTTGACCATCGCGAGGATTTCGCCGGTCGGGATGTCGATGACCACCGCCGAGCCGCTGGCCGCGCCATTGGCAATCAACGCCGCCTTCAATTCGCGGTAAGCCAGATACTGGATGCGCCGGTCCAGCGACAGCGTGATGTCCTTGCCTGGTTCAGCAGCGCGCACCAGGTCGACGTTTTCAACGATGTGGCCGCGACGATCACGCACCACGCGCTGCGCGCCAGGCTTGCCGGTGAGCCAGCTGTCGAACGCGAGCTCGAGGCCTTCCTGTCCGTGGTCATCGACGTTGGTGAAGCCGAGCACGTGCGCCATCACCTCGCCGTGCGGATAGAAGCGGCGGAACTCGCGCTGCATGTACACGCCCGGGATGCCGCGCTTGATCACCGCTTCGGCATCGTCCGGATTGATACGCCGGCGCAGGAACACAAACTCGCGCTCGGAGCGCTGGGTGATGCTCTGCGTCAGCACGTCCTGCGGAATGCCCAGCGCCTGCGCAAGCTCGGGCAAGCGATCGGCATGCTGCAGCAGTTCCTTCGGGTTTGCCCAGATCGACTCGACCGGCGTGGACACGGCCAGCGGCTCGCCATTGCGGTCCATGATCATGCCGCGCGAGGTCGGGATCGGCACTTCGCGCAGGAAGCGCTGGTCGCCCTGGTGCTGGTAGAAATCGCGATTGAGCAATTGCATCTGCGCCGCGCGGCCGACCAGCACCACGCCGCAGGCGCCAAGCACGCCAGCG
Source organism: Gammaproteobacteria bacterium (assembly GCA_043717405.1). GTDB lineage: Bacteria > Pseudomonadota > Gammaproteobacteria > Xanthomonadales > Xanthomonadaceae > Arenimonas. Next base: position 4,656 of record JAYSXN010000096.1, on the reverse strand, counting down.
ATGATGTTCAGGCGCAGCTTGAAGTTGTACGGGCGCGCACGCAGTTTCATGGCTTGATCACCACCACTTGCGCGTCGCTCGGAAACACCATGCCGACGCGCTCGGTGGCGACCTGCTCGATACGGTTGGTCTCAGCCCACGTGGCCTGTTCCAGCTGCAGGCGGCTGAATTCGATGTTGATCTCGTCGCGCTCTCGCAACAGGCCGGTCAGCTGGACGTAGGACTGCCGGTGCTGCTGGCGCGCATAGACGATGCCGACACCAGTGGTCAGCACGGCCATCACCACAAGTGCCAGCACGAAGTTGCGCAGGCTCATGCGCCGGCTCCGGCAACGCTGGTTTTTTCAGCCACGCGCAGCACCGCGCTGCGCGAGCGGGGATTGATTGCGATCTCCGCGTCATCGGCGCGCTGTGCTCCGCCGACGTCAAGCAAGGTCGGATTGAACTGCTCGGGCATCGGCATGCGCCGGTTGCCGGCCGGCGCGCGCGCATGGCCGCCGATGAATCGCTTGACGATGCGATCTTCCAGCGAATGGAAGCTGATCACGACCAGGCGGCCGCCGGGTTTCAGGCGCGCATGCGCGGCGTCGAGCCCGTGCTCGAGATCCTCGAGCTCGCGGTTGATGAAGATGCGGATCGCCTGGAAACTGCGTGTTGCCGGGTGGATGCGGCTATCGCCGCGGCCAACGATGCCGGCGATCAGCTCGGCCAATTGCGTGGTGCGGGTAATCGGTTCCTGATCGCGCTGCGCAACGATGGCGCGCGCGATGCGCCGGCTCAGTTTTTCCTCGCCGTACAGCCATAGCACGTCGGCGATCTCGCTATCGGGCGCTCGCGCGAGCCATTGTGCAGCGCTCTCGCCACTGTCCGGGTCCATGCGCATGTCCAGCGGCCCGTCATTGCGGAAACTGAAGCCACGCTCGGCCACGTCGAGCTGCGGCGAGGACACGCCGAGGTCGAACAGCACGCCGTCGAGACCGTCCTGGGTCAGGTTCCAGTCCGCAAGCGTTGCGAAGGAGGCTTGCCGCATCCAGACGCGTGGGTCGTCGCCGAGCAGCTCACGGCCGCTGGCAATAGCTTCCGGATCCTTGTCCATCAGCAACAGTTTTCCATCCGGGCCGATACGCTCGAGCACGCCGCGCGCGTGGCCGCCGCGGCCGAAAGTTCCGTCGAGGTAAACGCCATCCCTGAGCACCCGCAAGCCATCCATGACCTGCGTCCACATCACCGGGAGATGGCGCGGGTCCTGCGAGTCCGCAGTCGCCCCTGCCATCTGCCCTACAGCCTCAAGTCGAGCATGTCGTCGCTGACCTCATCGTCGCCGATCGTTGAAAGGATCTGCGCCTGGTGCGCCTGCTCACTCCACAGTTCGAATTTATTGCCCATGCCGAGCAGGAGTGCCTTTTTCTCGATGCCGGCGCCGGCGCGGTGGCTCTGCGGGATGACGATGCGGCCATTGCCGTCGAGCTCCACCACCGTTGCCGCGCCGACCAGCTTGAGCTGCAGGTTGCGGTGCACGCGGCGCGCATTGGGCAGCGCCATTACCTGCTCGCGGACGGTTTCCCAGGCCGCCTCCGGGTACAGCCACAGGCTGCCGGATTCGTAGGGGTTGTAGGTGACGACCAGGCGATTACCGCCGCGGGCGACTTGCTCGCGCGAGGCGGTCGGGATCGCCAGCCGCCCTTTGTCGTCCACGGTGATCGCGGTCTCGCCCTGAAACATCCCCACCATTCCCCACAAATAACCAGAAAAAACCACCGAGGCCCACGTTAGACCGGGAGTTGGTCACTGTCAAGGACAAGTGATCGGTAATTTCGTTAGGGGAATCAAGACCTTGCGCCAGACTTGAGAGACTGGTTTAAGAACGGTCCGGGGGGCATTGTTTAGGCTGGGAATTGGGTCAGCTCCCACATTCCCGCAACCGACTATCGCCGCAGCGAGCAGCAAGCGGCGGGCCACTGGCAGTGGTCGAGCGCAGCAGCTACTGCTTCACAACCTCGACCCGGCGATTCTGCGCGCGGCCGATCGCGGTGTCGTTCGGCGCAACCGGCCTGGTTTGGCCGAGTCCGGTGGTCGCCATGCGCTCGGCAGCAATACCGGCAGCGACGAGTGCAGCCTTCACGGACGCCGCGCGTCGCTTGCTCAGGTCGAGGTTGTGGGCAGCGTTGCCGCTGCCGTCGGTATGGCCTTCGATGCCGATGTGCCAGGACGGATTGGCTTTCAACGCAGACAGCAACTCGCCGATGGCCGGTTTCGCGTCGGCGCGAAGGTGGTCGCTGTCCAGGTCGAAGTTTATGCCGTAGATCCGGACATGGCCTTCGGCGGCAAGCTGGGTGGCGACGATGTTCCCGCTCGCGGCCTTGGGATTCCAGTTCGGGCAGGAACCGACCTTATCGCTGGTCTTCTTCAGGTCCCAGGTCGCCGACCACGCGTTGCTACCCTCTTCAGCCCACCAACCCTCGAAGCTCCTGCCGTCCCGCTTGAGCACCATGATGGCGGTGCCCTTGCTATTGGCTTGCTGCCAATCAAGGCGCATCAAATGCGATTCAAGGCCGCCGTGGACCAAGCCGCCGTCGTGTTCGTAGCAGCCACTGAGCTGGGCGCCATCCTGCGCAACGTGAAAATCTCCATAGACAGCAGTGCTGTAGGTGCCCGACAGGTTGGTCGGCAAATCGGTCTGCGTCAGCTGTTTTCCCAGTGCACGCAATTCCATGATTTCGCTGTAGTCCGGATCACCATGGTTGCTGTTGACGACCAGTTTGATCCAGCGGCCAGTGCCGGGTTTGGCAAGATTGAAGCGCTGCCTGTCGAGGCCGGACTTGAGCACGACGCTGGTGAGAGGCATGAAGCCCGCTGATGCCGAGGTAGCGGAGACCAGCACATCGACGGTCTTCGCTGCGCGTTCAGGACTCTCGGTCGTGGCAGTATCGAATTCCAGCGCGTGGATCTCCGAGGACTCCGGCAGCGAAATCACGATCGAGAATGGACCACTCGCGCCTTTCGCCGTGGCCCAGCCGGTCTGCGGATTCTCGTCCGTGAGCCAGCGCGCCTGCCACGCATCGCCGTATTCCGAGCTGGCGTGTTCTACCAGCGCACCATTGGCAAATGCCGTGAGGTTGATTTCTGGCGAGGCAATTGCCGGCGCGGCCAATGCCGTGCCGATCAACATGCCCGTAGCGAGAGACAAGGCGAGTGCGAAGGCAGCTGCTTTCATTGAGTGGTCCCCGGCTAGATGGCGCATAGGTATCGGCGCAGTTTAGGGCAATCGGGCCGATCACTCCCAGTGTTCAAGCCAACCCGACAGGCTTGGCGCGCTTGATGCCGCCGCAGCCTTGGGTTGGACCGACAGAAGTGGCGGAGCCGGTCGTTAAGCCGGGTTCTGTCGTGGACAACCATTCCTCTAGGCCTTGCGTCACCGCAAGGCTCAAGCAGCACACCCGGGTGCGGGCCGAGCCAGCCCATAGCACCCCTATTTGGCCTTGCTCCGAGTGGGGTTTACCGTGCCCTGCGGCGTTGGCCCCGCAGGCGGTGGGCTCTTACCCCGCCGTTTCACCCTTACCACGCATGGCGGCCGTTGCCGGCAGCCACCGTTCGGCGGTCTGTTCTCTGTTGCACTAGCCGTCGGCTCACGCCGCCCAGGCGTTACCTGGCACTCTGCTCTGTGGAGCCCGGACTTTCCTCGGCGCGATGGATTGCGACGCGGTTGTCTTGACCGACTCCGCCGCCGCGATTGTCGCATAGCGCCGCGCGGGCGGCCAAAAGCGCCGGCGAATCGCGTGCCAGCAAGGGATGTACTGGCCGCTTGGGCACATTGGCAATGTCATAGCCCAGGAAGGCCAGCAGGAATTGCAGGCCACTGACTACGGCTATCGTCGCAATCATGACGGTGCCCATCGGCGCAACCACGCCAGCAGCATTGGCATGCCACCATTTCCATCCGCCGAAACCCGCGCCAAAACCCAGCAGCCCGATCGCCACCATCAACTCGAATGAAGCCAGCGACAAATCTCGAAGGAAGTAGTTGTAGGCAATGCGCTTGCAGGCATCGCGCAGGTGCTTGAAAGTGAATTCGCCTATTACGCCGGGCACGCCCATTCCGCTGACTTCAAGACCGTAGTTCGCATCCATGGGCACATCCACGACGACGGCGCGAAATGTGTTGAGCCGGAACAGCATGTCCGATTCGAAAAAATAGCGCTCGCTGATCGAGTCGAGCGGCAGCCGGGCGGCGATTGCCGAGTGGATGGCTGTGTAGCCATTGGTGGGATCGAAGATGTCCCAGTAGCCTGCCGACGCCTTGGCCATGAAGCTTAGGGCAAGATTGCCCAGACGCCGCGCCAACGCCGCGATTTCCTACGTGTCGTAACAGCCTGACGCGCGGATCGTGGATTTCACGTGCGATGAAGTCCCCGCTACCCTCCGGGCACGCATCATCAACGCAATAGATCGCATCGACTTCTGGCCCGACAAGGGCGGGCACACCTGCGATATGCGTAGTGACCCGATGGCAGGGTATGGCAACGGCAATGCCATGTTGCCAGTGCACTGAAGTCATCGGTAAATCCAGTATTTCGCAGCGACGAAGCTGACCCCGGCGAGAGCGAGTTCAATCAGCGGCTTTGCCACCCAGGCTAGCCACCAATGCCGGTGCGCAAAG
>JAYSXN010000095.1:0-6397 GCA_043717405.1 Gammaproteobacteria bacterium | reverse complement strand
TGGTTGGAGCCCAGGCTCAGGTAAGCGCGATGCATGGCGGCTCGCGCTAGTCGCGCGAGCGTTCCAGGATCACGCCGACAGCACGCGCACCACGCACGGCGCCGAGCTTGCTCAGCTTGAGCCGGACGCGGCTCGCCGGAAATTCCTCGACGATGATCCGGCAACACTCCTCGGCCAGGGCCTCGACCAGTCCATAGCTCGACTCGCTGACGAACTGGATAAGACGTTTGCTGATGGCCTTGTAGTCGAGCGTGTCAGCGATGTCATCACTGGCGGCGGGCCGGCGGTTGTCGAAATCCATTTCGATGTCGAGCAGCACCGGCTGGCGGATCTTGCGTTCCCAGTCGTAGATGCCTATGACGCACTCGATTTCCAGCGCTTCGATGAATACCTTGTCCATGGGGCCTTCCGTGATGGGTGGATTTGAACGCGAGCGCGCATTTGTTAACTAGCGCGATTCAAGCGCCGCCAGGCTGGACATGTCCCAGCGCGGGTGCACGAGGATCGCGCTGCTGTCGTGCTGTCCGGCCGCCAGGCGCAGCGCCCCTGCGAACGCGATCATCGCGCCATTGTCGGTGCAAAACTCCGGCCTTGGAAAATAGACCTGGCCCTTGAGCTTCAAGGCAAGTTGCGCCAGCCTCTCGCGCAAACGCAGGTTCGCGCCCACGCCGCCGGCAACGACCAGCGTCCGCAGCCCCGTCTGTAGAAGGGCGCGCTCGCACTTGATCGCCAGCGTGTCGACCACCGCTTCTTCGAAACCACGGGCGATATCGGCACGGTCCTGTGGCGATTGGCCACTGGCTTTCCAGGCGAGCAGGACTTGGGTCTTCAAGCCCGAAAAGCTGAAGTCCAGGCCGGGACGGTCGGTCATTGGGCGGGAAAACCGGTACAGCCCGGAGCGGCCGTCCTGTGCCAGACGTGCGAGCTCGGGTCCGCCGGGGTAGGGCAGGCCCATCATCTTGGCGGTCTTGTCGAAGGCCTCGCCGGCAGCGTCGTCCAGGGATTCGCCGAGCATGCGGTAGCGCCCGATGGCCTCCACGGCAACCAGCTGGGTGTGGCCGCCGGACACCAACAAGGCTACGAAAGGCGGCTGCGGCGGGTTGGCTTCAAGCAGCGGCGCCAGCAAGTGGCCCTCCATGTGGTGCACCCCGATGGCTGGAATTTCCAGGGCCCAGGCCAGCGCCTGGCCGGCGGCGGCCCCTACCATAAGGGCTCCCCCGAGGCCCGGCCCGGCGGTATAGGCCACGCCCTGCAGGTCGGGCAGGGTCAGACTGGCGGCGACGAGGGTTTCCCTGACCAGCGGCAACAGCTTCAATACATGGTCACGGCTAGCCAGTTCCGGTACTACACCGCCATACTGGGCGTGCAATTCGATCTGGCTGTACAGGGCGTGCGCCAGCAGCCCGGCGGCGCTGTCATAGACCGCGACGCCGGTTTCATCGCAGCTGGTTTCGATGCCCAGGACCCGCATTTGCTGCCTTGCCGGGGGGCGTTGTCTTGCACGGTCCCACCCTAGCCGCGTATCATACGCGGCTCGCCCAGCGGACAATTCCCGCCGAGTGCGGAAATCCCGTTCTGGAGCTGTCATGCCTTCTGTAAAAGTCCGCGAAAACGAACCCTTCGAGTTTGCCCTTCGCCGTTTCAAGCGTACCTGCGAAAAAGCCGGCGTCCTGGCTGAAACCCGCAAGCGCGAGTTCTACGAAAAACCGACCCAGGAACGCAAGCGCAAGGCGGCTGCCGCGGTGAAGCGCCAGATCCGTCGCAGCTCGCGTGACGTCACCAAGCGCCAGCGCCTGTATTGAGCGATCGCGTTTGACCCCGGAGCCGGCCGCGCGCAAGCGTCGCCGGCTTTTTGTGTTTCTGGACGCCGCCACGCGCGGCGTCCCCGTCCCTTCCGGAGAACCCCCGTGTCGCTCAAAGCCCGCCTGATCGAAGACATGAAGGCCGCCATGAAAGGTGGCCAGAAGGACAAGCTCGGCGTGATCCGGCTGGTCAACGCAGCGATCAAGCAGCGTGAAGTCGATGAGCGCATCGAGCTGGACGACACGCAAGTGCTGGCGGCGATGGAAAAAATGCTCAAGCAGCGCCGCGATTCGGTCAGCCAGTACGAAGCGGCCGGCCGCGAGGACTTGGCCGCGGTCGAACGTTTCGAGATGACGGTCATCCAGGCGTACATGCCGGAGCCGCTGGGCGAGGCCGAACTGGCTGCGCTTGTTGACGCCTGCGTCGCCGAGTCTGGCGCCAAGGGGCCGCAGGACATGGGCAAGGTCATCGCGCTGCTCAAGCCGCGGGTGGCTGGCCGCGCCGACATGGGCGCGCTGTCGGCGCTGGTCAGGAAGAAGCTGGCCCCCTGAAGCCGCGGCTCCAGGTGGCATGCTAGGCGCCCATGGCACGCATCCCCGACGCATTCATTGACGACCTGCTGGCGCGCTCGGATCTTGTCGAGATCATCGGCTCGCGGGTGCCGCTCAAGCGGCAGGGCCGCGAGTATTCGGCGCGCTGCCCGTTCCACGACGAGCGCTCGCCCAGCTTCACGGTCAGCCCGACCAAGCAGTTCTACCACTGCTTCGGTTGCGGCGCGCACGGCACCGCCATCTCCTTCCTGATGAACTACGAGCGGCTGGAGTTCGTCGACGCTGTCGAGGAGCTGGCCAAGCGGGTCGGCATGGAGGTGCCGAAAGATGCGCAGCTGCGCAGCGAAAACCCCGACGGCAAGGACCAGTACGCCGCGCTCGATGCCGCCGCGCGCTTTTTCCAGAAGCAATTGGAAGCGAGTGAAAAAGCGCGCGCTTACTTCGACAAGCGCGGCGTCGATGCCGAAAACCGCGCGCGCTTCATGCTCGGCTACGCGCCCGATTCTTTCGATGCGCTGAAGTCGGCGCTGGGCACCGATGAGCGCCGGCTTGCGCTGCTGGAAAAAACCGGCATGTTCTCGCGCAGCGACAACGGCCGCGTCTATGACAAGTTCCGTGACCGCGTGATGTTTCCCATCCATGACCGCCGCGGCCGCGTCATCGCCTTCGGCGGACGCGTGCTCGAGGCCGCCGACGGCCCGAAATACCTCAACTCGCCGGAAACGCCGCTGTTCCACAAGGGTCGTGAGCTGTATGGCCTGTGGCAGGTGCGGCAGGCGCACGCGAAGATCCCGCGGCTGATCGTGGTCGAGGGGTACATGGACGTGGTTGCGCTGTTCCAGTTCGGCGTGACGCAGGCGGTGGCGACATTGGGCACCGCGACCACGCACGACCATGCTGAACTGTTATTTCGCAACGCAGCCGATGTGTACTTTTGTTTCGATGGTGATCGCGCCGGTCGCGGCGCGGCGTGGAAGGCGGTCGAGTCGATCCTGCCGCGCATGCGCGAAGGCCGGCAGGCGTTTTTCCTGTTCCTGCCCGAAGGCGAGGACCCGGACAGCATAGTGCGCAAGGAAGGCTCGGCTGGCTTCGATGCGCGGCTCGCCGCGGCGACCTCGCTCAGCGAGTTCTTCTTCAACGAACAATCGCGCGAGGTCAACCTGGGCACGATGGAAGGCAAGGCGCGGCTGGCGGAACGGGTGAAGCCGTACATCGCTGGCATTCCCGACGGTGCGTTTCGCGACCTGATGCAACAGCGCGTGGTCGAACTCACCGGCGTCGGTCTGCAGGTCGCGGCCGCGCAATCGCCCAGCGTGCGCTCGACATCAATGCGGCCGGTACGCGGCGCGCCGGCGCCAAAGCGCAGCCTGGTACGCACTGCGATCGGACTGCTGCTGCAGAAGCCGACGCTGGCCGAAGCAATCGAGCCGCCTTACCTGTTTGGCATCCTGCGCCAGCCCGGAATCGCGCTGTTGATGGAGATGATCGCGATGATCCGCGAGCGTCCGGGTATCGGCACCGGCGCGGTGCTCGAGCATTTCGCCGAACGCGAGGAAGGCGCGGCGCTGGAGAAACTGGTGATGACCGACTTCCTGACGCCCCCCGAGCGCTGGGAGAGCGAGTTCCTCGGCGCGATCAAGCGCCTGGATCTTGAAACCCACCGCCAGCGCGAAGCGGAACTGCGGCGCAAGCAGGATGAGTCCGGACTGTCGTCGCTGACTGCGCAGGAGAAGGATGAACAGCGTTCGCTGCAGCCGGCCATTCGCCAGCTCGAGCAGGAGATCCGGCAGTTGTCCGATGAAGCCGGTGCCTGATTGAAGCCGGCGCCTGATTCAAGCGCCTGTGCGGATGAATTCCAGCGCCTGCGTTGACGCCATCGGCTGCAGCCAATGGTCGATCAGCAGGAACGCAAACAAGGCCATCAGGTACCAGATTGAATAGCCGAACATCCTCATCGCGAACGCTTCCGATGGCGGGTTCAACAGGCGCACCGCGTAAGCGATGAACACCGCACCCAGCACCAGCGCACCGCCAAGGTAGAACACGCCGCTCATGCCGGCCACCCAGGGCAGCACCGTCACCAGCACCAGCAGCACCGTATAGAACAACACCTGCCAGCTGGTGTAACGCACGCCGTGGGTCACCGGCAGCATCGGGATCATGGCGCGGGCGTAATCGTCGCGGCGGAAGATGGCGAGCGCCCAGAAATGCGGCGGCGTCCACACGAAGATGATCAGGAACAGCAGCAGCGCGTGCTGGTAGTTGTGCGTGGTCACCGCCAGCCAGCCCAGCACCGGTGGCGCGGCACCAGCGGCGCCGCCGATGACGATGTTCTGCGGCGTGGCGCGTTTCAGGTAACCGGTATAGATCACCGCATAGCCGATGAGGGAAGCGAAGGTCAGTGCCGCGCACAACAGGTTCACGAACACACTCAGCAGCAGCATCGACACCGCGCCGAGCGCGAGCGCGAACACCAGCACTTGTCGCTGCGTGAGTGCGCCAGTCGGCAGCGGCCGGTGCGCCGTGCGCGCCATGATGGCGTCTATGCGACGGTCGAGCAGGTGGTTGATGGCCGCCGCCGATGCTGCTGCCAGCCAGATGCCCAGGCTGCCGAAGACCAGCGCTCGCCACGGCGGCAATCCAGGCACGGCCATGAACATGCCGATGACCGCCGTGAACACGATCAGCGCGACCACGCGCGGCTTGGTCAGTTGCCAGTATTGGCCGGGGGAAAAGGACATGCAGGTATTGTAGTGGCTACGGCGGCCGCGGCCGCGCGCAGGGCAACGGTCTACTCGGGCGCCCGCAATCGCGCCAGCAGGCCGACGATGACGAACAACAGCAAAGCCGCTCCCGCCGTATGCGCGGTGGCCACCGCGAGCGGCAAGCCAAGCACGACGTTGCTGATGCCCAGCGCCACCTGTGCAAGAACCAGCAGTACCAGCGCCAGTCCCCAGAACACCAGTCCGGGCGTACGCAACATGCGGATGCCAACGACCATCAGGTGCCCGAACACCAGCACCGCCATGCCGCGATGCGCCAGCTGGATGGCGACGCGCGCGGGGCTGTCGAGCACGCCGCCCTCATAGTCCACGCCGATCCCGCGCCACAGTACGAACGCTTCGTGCACGTCATGCGGGGGCCACCATTGCCCCAGGCATTTTGGAAACTCCATGCCACAGGCCAGCGCCGCGTAATTGCTGCTGGTCCAGCCACCGAGCGCGATCTGCAGCACCAGCAGCGCGAGGCCGATCCAGAGCAAGCGCTTGAGGCGGGGCGCAACTGCCTGCACCAGATCGGCGTCCGGCGTCGTTTCCCACGCAAGCCAGGTAAGCAACGAGAAAATCGCCATGCCGCCCAGCAGGTGCGACATGACCACGATCGGTTTCAGCAGCCAGGTCACCGTCCACATGCCCAGCACCGCCTGGAAGATAACGACCATCAGGCAAATCGTGGCCAGCCGTGCGGCATCGGTGTTGCTCCAGCGCAGCGCGCTGATAAAGAGCAGCATCTCGCCGGTGGCCGCGGCAGCAAAGGCGGCGGCATGATGTTGGCCGATATACAGCGGAATCGACAGCGCGACCAGCACCGCCGCGCCGCCGATGGCGGCAAGGCCGAAGCGCCGGCGACGCACGGCCACCAGGCTCAACAGCAGGATCAGCAATCCGAGGCTTGCCGCCAAATGCCGATGGAATTGTTCGCGCCAGGTCTTGCCGGTTTCAACTGCGCGCTCGAAGCTGGCGTTCGCCTGCGCAATATCATGCGGCTGTACCGGCCATGCGGCACGACCATAGCAGGTGGGCCAATCCGGGCAGCTGAGGCCGGCGTTGGACAGGCGCACGAACGCGCCGAACACGACGATGACCAGCGCCAGCATGACCGCGACCCAGGCCAGGCGATGGAAATGGCGATGCGGACTGGTCATGGCTTGCAGCTCGACGTGATGCCGGTCATTTCAGGAGCTTCCCGAGATCACTGCGCAATCCCGCCGGGTCAAAGCCGGGCCGGTAGTGCAGCACGAGAAAGCCACTCGGGTCGACCAG
>JAYSXN010000094.1:0-6450 GCA_043717405.1 Gammaproteobacteria bacterium | reverse complement strand
CACGCACCGCCGGAAACAAGCCGCCGAGGAAGCCGATTACCAGCGCCCAGGTCAAGCCCTGCAGCACGAGTGCGGGCGTGACCGCGAAGTTGAACGCGATCTGGGTGAAATTGCTGCCCAGCGTTGATACCGAGTAGCCATTGAACAGCAGGAAGGCGATGCCGGCACCAAGCGCGCCACCCATCAGCGACAGCGCCATCGCCTCGGCCATGACCGAGGCCACCACGGGCGCGCTGCCGAAGCCGAGCGCGCGCAACGTGCCGATTTCAGCGGTGCGCGCCGAGACCGCGGAGTACATGGTATTGAGCGCGCCAAACAAGGCGCCAATCGCCATGATCACCGCGACCAGAGTAGTGATGATGCCGATGACCTTGGTGGTGCTTGCTGATTGCGCGGTGAAGAACTCGCGTTCGGTTTGCACGTCCACGTTGAGCTGCGGGTCTGTGGTCAGCCGCCGCTTGAGCGAGTCGAACGCATCCACGGAAGTCAGCCGCACCAGCACCGACGATACGCCGGAGCGACCGAAGGCACTTTGCGCGGTTTCAAGGTCCGTCCACAGTTCGGAGTCGTGCGCATCGCCGCACTTGAAGCGGCCGACCACGGTCCAGTACGAACCGCGGAATTTCAGGCGGTTGCCGATGTCGAGCCCGCCGAACTGCTGGTAGGCACCGTCGCCGACGATCAGCTCCTGCAGCCCCGGCTTGAACAAACGGCCCTGCACGAGATGGAACTCCGGCCGCAACACGAAACCCTTCGGCTCCAGGCCGCGCAGTGACACATTCGCGCCGCTGCTGTCGCCACGCCGCGGCACCTCGGTGATCACGATCAGTTCGCCGGACGCGAGCGGCAGCGTATCGGGCGCGCGCGCGATGGCCGGATCCTGCTTGACCAGCGTGGACGAGGCCCGGTCCATGAAACTGGCAAGCTCGCCATTGGAGCCACCGCGCAGCACGATCGCGCGATTCGGATTGCCGGTTGCAGTCAACGTTTTCTCAAGCCCGCTGGACATCGACAACATCGCCACCAGCACGCCGACCACACCGCCGATTCCAATCACGATTACGAAGGACGCGCCGAGGCGCTGCGGAATGCTGCGCAGGTTCATCAACACGATTTCGCGGACCTGGGTCAGTGTGCTCATGCTCACCGCCCCGCCAGCGCATCAACGATTTTCAGGCGCATCGCGCGCAATGCCGGCGGCAAGCCAACTGCGGTCGCAAGCACCAGCACGGCGCCGCCCGCGAACAGCCAGACACCGGCGTCGGTGCGCACCGGGAATTCCGGCGGCAACAACAGCGGCGGAATGATCGTCGCCATGGTCATTCCCATCAATGCGCCGATGACACAAAGGAACAGCGATTCAGCCAGCACCAGCCCAAGCACCACGCGGTCGGTGAAGCCCAGGCATTTGAGCACGGCTAGTTCCGGGATGCGTTCGCGCACGGCCTGGCTCATCGTGTAACCGGTAAGGATGAGAATCGTGAAAAACACCGCGCCCGAAATCGCGTTGAGGATGAAGCCGATGTTGCCCAGCTGCTTGAGGAAGCCGAGCTGGAATTCCTGCTCACTCTGGGTCTTGGTTTCATCGGCGGAGTTCTCGAACTTCGAATCGATCTGCGCGGCGATCTTTTCCGATTGCATCGGGTCCGACACGCGCACGACGAAAACCCCGGCCAGGCCCTTCGCCCCGGTCACGCGTGCCTCGTCGAATTGGCCGTAGTTGAGATACATCAGGTTGGCGCGCTTGGACCACTCCGCGTCGCGGCCATCGAAAATTCCCACCAGGCGCCATTCCCACAGGCGACTGCCGTCACTTTTCGTCCAGATGAAGGAATTCAGCGGAATGATGTCGCCGACCTTCCATCCGTATTTGTCGGCGAGCAGCTTGCCGGCGATGGCGCCATCCTGCGTCGAAATGAAAGCGCGTCGCTGCGCATCGGGCAAAACCCATTCCGGATAGGTGTCGTACAGGCGCTGCGGATTCACCGCGAACTGCGGGAAGAAGGTATTGCCTTCCTGATAATTGCCGCCAAAAAACTGCGAGTGCGACACGAAATCCACGCCCGGCACCGATTCGATCTGCGGCATCAGCCGCATCGGCAGTGGCTGCGTAAAGCTGGTCTTGGCCTGGGTGATGAGCCGGTTGGCGCCGAGGAATTCAGCACCCCCAGACAGCACCGAATTCACCGCCTGCAACAGACCGATCAGCAGGAAGGCAGTGGCCAGGGAAATCAGCGTGAAACCGGTGCGCGTTTTCTTGCGCAACAGCGCGCCGCTGATGAGAGGCAGGTATTTGGTGATCACGCGGGAACCGTCCGCTTCACCCGCGCCGTTCCTCATTCACCAGCGTGCCCTTGTCCAGGTGCACGATGCGGCGCGCGTACTCCGCAGCTTTCGGATCGTGCGTGACCATGACGATGGTCTTGCCGTATTCGGAATTCAGTCGCTGCAGCAGTGAAAGCACCTCGTCGGCGGTCTTGCGGTCCAGATCGCCGGTTGGCTCGTCGCAGATGAGGATGCGCGGATCCGATACCAGCGCGCGTGCGATTGCCACGCGCTGCTGCTGGCCGCCTGACAATTCATTTGGCTTGTGGCTGGCGCGATCGCCGAGACCAACAAGCTCCAGCGCGACGCTCGCGCGGCGCGCACGCTGTGCGGCCGACATGTCGGTCAGCAGCAGGGGCAGTTCGACATTCTTCTGTGCGCTGAGCACCGGCATCAGGTTGTAGCTCTGGAAGATGAAGCCGACGGTTGCTGCGCGCCATGCCGCCAGTTCGTCGCTGCTGTGTTCCTCGATCCGGTCGCCATCGATCTTCAGCACGCCGCCGCTGGGCGAGTCCAGACCACCGATGAGGTTGAGCAAGGTGGTCTTGCCCGAACCCGATGGTCCCATCAGCGCGACAAAGTCCCCTTCCGGGATGTCCAGGTCGATGCCGTGCAGCACCTCGACGCTTTGCTTGCCGCGCACGTATGCCTTGGTCAGGCCACGGATCTCGACCAATGCCTTCAGATTTTTCGATGCCGCCATATCATTCATGGCTCAGGTTTTCTTGACCATCACGCGGCTGCCATCACGCAGCTTGTCCGATGGCGACAGCACCACCGTCTCGCCGCCCTTCAGACCACTGGAAATCATCTGGTCGACATCGCGGACCTCGCCGGCCTTGACCTCCACGCGCCGGGCAACATCGCCGTCAACCACGAAGACCGCACTCTTGCCATCCTTGGTCACCACCGCGCGCGTCGGCACCCAGACGCCGGTCGGCTTGGCCGCACCCGGTCGCGTTGGCTCCAGGAAGCTCACGCGCACGCCCATGTCCGGCACGATGCGCGCGTCTTTCGAGCGCAACTGGATGCGAACCTTCACCGTCGCCTTGCTGCGGTCCGCAGTAGGAATGATGGCGATGACTTCACCAGGAATTTTCCAGTCCGGATAGGCGTTCAACACCGCTTCCACCGGCATGCGCGGCTGCACGCGGCCGATGTAGGCTTCGTTGACGTCTACCTGCACTTCCAGCGAATCCATGTCCACCAGCGTGCCGATGCCGGTACGGATCGAGCCGCCGCCGCCGGAAATGGGCGAAATCATTTCACCCGGCTGCGCGGCCTTGGTCACGATGACGCCGGAGAAGGGCGCACGGATGACAGTGTTGTCGACGCCGATGCTGGCGATCTGCAGCTGGTCGTGGGCGACCCGCACCGCGCGCTGCAAGCTGACCAGCCGGGCGGCGCTGGTGTCGCGCTCGGCGATGGCGCTGTCCAGCGATGCTGCTGCGACCAATTGTTGCGCCGCCAATTGTTTCTGCCGGGCGAGATTGCGCTCGGACAAATGCAGTTGTGCCTGCGCCTCGGCCAGTTGCGATTGCGCCGAGGCCAGCTGTGATTGCGACAGCTCGCGTTGCGCGCCGGCATCGATCGGGTCGAGCGTGGCGAGGATTTCACCTTCGCGCACGCGCTGCCCTTCCTCGATCATGACCTCGCGGACCTTGCCGGTGATTTTCGAGGACACGGTCGCTATGCGCCGCGCAGTGACGTAGCCGGAAGCATCGAGCACCGATGCTGGACCCCCTTCGGCCGCCGAACGTGCCGTGGCGGTTTCCACCTCGACCGGCCGGCGCCCGGCCATGACCACCGCCGCGACCAGCAGCACTGTGACAACGCCCAGGTATATCGGCCAGCGCCGCTTCTTGCGCACGCCCGGCCGCCGGTCGATACGTAATTCCTTCAACAGATCGGCGGACGAATTCATGGGCAACCTGCACGCTTTGGAAGTCCGACAGTCTGAACGCTCGGCCCCCCTCGTGCCAGCTGCCGAAAGTCAGGACTTCTTCGGGAACCGTGCCTGCAGGAACGCAAGCGCGGCGCGCAAGCCCTGCGCCTCGCCACCGGCAGGACGTCCCGGCCGCTCGCTGTCGTTCCAGGCGTACTGGTCGACATGGAGCCACGGTTGCGTCTCAGGCACGAAGCGTTCCAGGTACAAGGCCGCAACGATCGCCCCGGCCATGCGTGACGGCCCGGAATTTGCCAAGTCGGCCACCGAACTTTTTAGGTAGCCCAGGTATGGGCGCCACAGCGGCATGCGCCAAACCCGATCGCGCACGCGCTCGCCAGCGGCAAGGTACTCGGCGGCCGCTGCTTCGTCGTTGCAGAACAGCGCCGGCACGTCTGGCCCCAGCGCAACGCGCGCCGCGCCGGTGAGCGTGGCGTAGTCCATGATCAGCGCCGGCTTCAATTCGGCGGCATAAGCCAGCGCGTCGCACAGCACCAGCCGGCCTTCGGCGTCGGTGTTGTCCACTTCAACGCTCAGGCCCTGGCGGGTGACGATCACTTCGCCGGGACGGAAGGAATTGCCGGCGATCGCGTTCTCAACGGCGGGCACCAGGACGGTCAGGCGGATCGGCAGCTTGAGTGCCATCACCACCTGCGCGAGCGCCAACGCATGCGCCGCCCCGCCCATGTCTTTTTTCATGTTGCGCATGCCGTCGGCAGTCTTGATATCGAGGCCGCCAGTGTCGAAACACACGCCCTTGCCGATGATGGCCACATGCGGATGCGCGCTCTTGCCCCAGCGCAACTCGATCAGGCGCGGTGGTCGGTGGCTGGCGCGGCCGACGGCGTGGATGGTCGGGAATTTTTTTGCCAGCAATTCCTCGCCGACAATCACCGTTGTCTGGGCGCCATGCGCCTGGGCCAGTTGCGTCGCTACGGCTTCGAGTTCCGCCGGGCCCATGTGTTCGGTGGGGGTGTTGACCAGGTCGCGCACCAGCACGCAGGCACGCAGCAGGGCGAAGCGGTCGTCGCCATGCGAGCCGTCGGCATCTAGCAACAGACGCGCCGGTGCGCGGCTCGGCGCGAGGTAACGATCAAATCGATAAGCCCCGAGCCCCCAACCCAGCAGCAGGGACTGCGGATCAATGGCGACCGGTGACTCGGCGGAATAGCGGTACACGCCGGGCGGCAGCAGCGTTGGTAAATGCGAAAGGGCAAATGGGTCAGCAGCGTCGTTGACCGCCGCGACCACCAGCAGGGGCGTGCCATCGCTGTCTGGAACGAGCAGGAAATTGCCGCCGGCCGGCGAAAAATTGTTGCTGTCCAGCCACACCTGCGCGGCCAGGGTCAGCGTATCGCGCCAGCTGCCGAAAGTCGCTCGGTCCACCACCACCAGCGGGCAGGCTTCGCTGTCCGGGTCATCGATAAAACCGGCGGGCAGGCTCATGAAATCTCCGGGGCAGGTTGGTGCGCGTCGAGCCAATCGGCAAGCGAGGACAGATTGGTAAATTGCAACTCCGGCGCGGGCAGTTCGTCCGGCCAGTCTTCGTCGCGACGATTGATCCAGCAGGTTCGCAGTCCGGCCCGTGCGGCGCCGGCGATGTCCAGGACGGGATCATCGCCTACGTGCAGCACCTGGTGCGGGGCCAGCCGGAGTTGCGCGCAGGTCGCGTGGAAAATGGGCGCATCCGGTTTCGCGTGTCCGGCCTCGCGCGCCGCAACGAACACGGTGAAGCGGTCGGCGATGCCGATGCTTGCCAGGTCGGCGTTGCCGTTGGTCAGCGCAGCAATGGGCAAGCGTGCGGCCATGCGATCGAGCGCGGCCATCGCGTCGGGAAAAAACTCGATCTGGTTGCGCGCAGCGTAGAAGGCGGTAAAGGCCGCTTCGGAATGGGCCTCATCATCACCGGCGCTGCGCAACGCGTGGGTCAGCGACAGCTTGCGTTGCGCGGTGAAATCGTGGGCCAGGTGCGGGTTGTCCTCGGCGATGCGCTGGCGCAGTGCGCGCATTTCCAGCAAGGGATATTTCTGTGCCGTGCGTGGGCATCGGTCTTCCAGGAAAGCCGCCAGCGCGGCCTCCGCGCGCTCGATCACCGGCCAGATGGGCCACAGGGTGTCGTCGAGGTCGAGGCTGAGTGCTTTGGGCGCGGGCAGCATCGGCCTAGGTTAACCCGCGCTGCC
>JAYSXN010000093.1:0-6460 GCA_043717405.1 Gammaproteobacteria bacterium | reverse complement strand
GCAAGGCCCTGACCGGCGTGGATGCGGTCATCCCGCGCATTGGCGCCTCGGTCACCCGTTACGGGACGGCAGTGCTGCGCCAGTTCGAAATGATGGGCGCGTACACGCCCAACTCCTCCGACGCGATCCTGCGCGCGCGCGACAAGCTGCGCTGCCACCAGTTGCTGGCTGGCGAAGGCATCGGCCTGCCCACCACGGTGTTCGGCGACAACCCCGACGACACCAGCGACCTGCTCGGGCTGCTCGGCGACGCGCCACACGTGATCAAGCTCATCGAGGGCTCGCAGGGTAATGGCGTCCTGCTGGCTGACAGCCTGGCTGCCTCGCGCAGCGTGATCGAGGCCTTTCGCGGGCTATTTGCCAATTTCCTGGTGCAGGAATTCGTGGCCGAGGCCAAGGGCGCCGACATCCGCTGCTTCGTGGTCGGTGACCGGGTCGTCGCGGCCATGCACCGGCAGGCCGAGCCCGGGGAATTCCGCTCGAACCTGCACCGCGGGGGTCAGGCAACCAGCGTGACGCCTTCGGCGGCCGAGATATCCACGGCCCTGCGGGCAGCGGCGGTAATGGGCCTGCAGGTCGCTGGCGTTGACCTGCTGCGTTCCAGGAAGGGTCCACTGGTGCTCGAGGTCAATTCCTCGCCGGGGCTTGAGGGCATCGAGGCCGCTTCGGGGGAGGACGTAGCGGGAGCGGTGATCGATCACGTCGCCGCTCATCTTCCTGAACAGAACAAGCCGGCCCGCCGCCGGTCGGGCCGGTCGTCGAAATAACCAAAGCCTCGCGTGGAATTAACGTTTTTTTAATCTCGTCGCCCCTAGGCTGGACGGGCCAAAGCTGTGGGCTCCTCCTCGTGGACTCTGCGGATTACGGCAATCGGGGCATCGTTAAACTTGGACCCGGGCAGGCGTATCCCCAATGACGCCTTCCCGGGTTTTTTTATTTCCGGCGCATGACTGCGACCGATGACATCTGCCAACGCGTCGTGCCGGAACCATGCTCCTCTGGCAGAATCAATGATGTTCAGCCTGGAGTTTTTCCCCCGATGCGAATCCTCGTCGTAGAAGACAACCGCGACATCGCCGCCAACCTCGGCGATTATCTTGAAGAGCGCGGCCACACCGTCGACTATGCCGCCGACGGAATCACCGGGCTGCACCTGGCCGTGGTCAACAATTTCGATGCGATCGTGCTCGACCTGAACCTGCCGGGCATGGATGGCATCGAGGTCTGCCGCAAGCTGCGCGCGGAAGGCCGCAAGCAGACGCCGGTATTGATGCTGACCGCGCGCGATTCGCTGGACAGCAAACTGTCGGGCTTCGATTCCGGCGCCGATGACTACCTGGTCAAGCCATTTGCGCTGCAGGAAGTCGAGGCACGCCTGGCGGTGCTCGCGCGCCGTGGCAAGGCGGCGCAGCCGCGCATCCTTGAAGTGGCTGACCTCGAGTACAACCTCGACACCCTGGAAGTGCGCCGTGGTGGCAAGCTGCTGCAGCTCAATCCCACCGCGCTGAAAATTTTGCAGTCGCTGATGGAAGCGTCGCCGGCGGTGGTGCCTCGCATGGACCTGGAGACGCGCGTGTGGGGCGAGGAGTTGCCTGATTCCGACAGCCTGCGCGTGCACATCCACGGCCTGCGTGCCGCAGTCGACAAGCCGTTCGACAAGGCGCTCATCCAGACCCGCCACGGCATTGGCTATCGCATCGCAGACTCCGACCCGGCCTGAGTCGATGCATTATCGGCGTCGCCTGCGCAGCCGAATCATCGTCTCGTTCCTCCTGCTGGGCTTTGGCCTGACGGCGATGTTCGCGGTGGCGACGATCGCCCTGCGTGCGCGTCTCGAAGGCTCGCTCGTGGAATCCTGGCTGCAGAGCGAGGCCAACAATTTCGTCGAATTCAAGCGCGCCAACCCGGCGCCGGACGCGCTGTTCCAGTTCTCGCGCCGCATCGAGGCCTTTGCCTACCGACCTGACGGGGCGAGCATCCCGTTCCGCTGGCGCGACCTGCCGCGCGGCGTCTACGACTTCCAGGAATATGATGACAGCGGCCGGCTGCGCAAGTACAAACTCGCGGTGCAGCGCGCGCCGGACATGGTCGGCTACCTGCGCTACGACTACACGCAGGAAGCACTGACCCAGCAGCAGCTGCTGGTGACCCTGGTTGCGGCGGTGTTTTTGTTTACTGGCCTGGCGTGGGTGATCGGCATCTGGTCGTCCTCGCGCGTGATCAGCCCGGTCACCGAACTCGCGCGGCGCGTCGAGGGATTGTCGAGCCGGGAAAAACCGGAAAAGCTCGCACCGTTGTTTCCGCCCGATGAAGTCGGTGAACTTGCCTCGGCGCTGGATGATTACGCCGAGCGAATGACTGCGCTGGTCAAGCGCGACCGCGAGTTCAATGCCGATGTCAGCCACGAGTTGCGCACGCCGCTGGCGGTGATCCGCGGCGCGGCGGAATTGATACTGGCCAACCCGGACCTTCCAGACAAGATGCGCCAGCGCCTGGCCCGCATCGAGCGCGCTGCTCTGCAATGCACCGATCTGACCACGGCGCTGCTTTTGCTGTCGCGCAGCGAGCGCGGCAGTGGCAGTACCAACCTGTACAAGTTGTGTAACGCGCTCGCCGAAGCCAACCGTGCACAGCTCGGCAGCCGGCAGATCCAGATAGTCGTAGAAGGCCGGCAGGATGTGCTGGTCAACGCACCGGAAGCGGTATTGGCGGTGGCGCTGGGCAACCTGCTCGGCAATGCCTGCAAGTACACGACCGAAGGCGAGGTGCGCGTGATCATCGAAAGCGATCGCGTGCGCATCCAGGACACGGGGCATGGGCTAAGCGCGGAGGACGCGGCGCGACTGTTCGAGCGTGGCTATCGTGGCTCGAGTGCGGGTGGCACCAGTGGCGGTGGCATCGGGCTGTCGATCGTGCGCAGGCTGTGCGACCTGTATGGCTGGAAGGTGAGCATCGCGCCGCGGCCGGAGCAGGGGGCGGAGGCGATGCTGGTGTTCGACACTACGGCGGCGGTGGGCGAGGGTGCTGTTGCTTCGCTTGCAGCTGTTTCTTGATTCGTTGCGAGCGGTATCGGTGGCGTCTACAGCGACGGCTCTTCGCGGAAGGGTGGCCATCGGTTTTCATTTTCAGTCGCCGCAGGGCGGCTTGGTGAAAATAAAACCCGACGTCCGCCCGCAATTGCGCAGGCGGGGCTTGAAGTCAGTGCAGTACCCGCCCACTCGCGACAATCGGCAGACGTTCTTACTCCAGCCACCCGTGCAAGTCAGCAGTGCTCCCGGTAAACAGCCCGAAGAACAGATCCTGGATCTGACGCGTAATCGGCCCCGGCTTGCCTGTGCCCACCTGGCGCCCATCCACGGAGCGAATTGGCGTGATCTCCGCCGCCGTCCCGCACATGAACAATTCATCGCACAGGTACAGATATTCGCGCGGCAGGTCGCGCTCGACCACGCTCAAGCCCGCCGCCTTGGCGAGCGTGATGATGGTGTTGCGGGTGATTCCGTTGAGCAACGCGGCACTGATCGGCGTCGTATGCAACGCACCTTCGAAGACCAGGAAGATGTTTTCGCCAGCGCCTTCGGAAAGAAGACCAGTCGACGCCAGCGCGATGCCCTCGCCAAAGCCGAGGCGGCGTGCTTCGCGCGCTATCAGCTGTCCCGACAGATAATTGCCGCCAGCCTTCGCGCCGGCCGGCAAGGTGTTGGGTGCGAAGCGTTGCCAGCTCGACACGCAGGCATCGATGCCCGCTTCCAGCACGCCGGCGCCGAGGTAGGCGCCCATTTCCCAGGTAGCCACCGACACATCCACCGGCGTGTCCGCCGACAGGCCGAAGCCGCCCAGGCCGCGATAGGCGATCGGTCGCAGGTAGGCCTTGGTCAGCTTGTTGGCGGCGATCACTTCACGGCACGCAAGCGTGAGTTGCGCCAGGTCGTAGGGAATCGGCATGTCGTAGATCTTGGCTGACGCGTACAGGCGCTTGAGGTGGTCGGTCAGCCGGAAGATGCGCGCGCCGTTGGGCGTTTCGTAACTGCGGATGCCCTCGAATACCGAGGATCCATAATGCAGGCCATGCGCCATGACATGCACGGTGGCTTCCTGCCAGGGCTTGACCACACCGTTGTGCCAGATGAAATCGGGATAACGCTGGGTCATGTCGGGCTCCGGGAAAACAGCATTTTAGCCGAAGCGGACGCCGACCCGTCGTTGCTCAGAATTGCAGCCACCAGCAGCCGGCATTACTGCGCAGCTGGAAATAGGTGACCTGCGCGTCGGCGCTGGTGTCGCTGCGCATCTGGTCCACGCGCAACAGGCGCGCGGGGCGATGTCGCGGCGCCGGCACCACTGCGGATGGGTCGGATGGGTAGTCTTCCGCATTGGCCCCGGGCGCAACGGGCAAGCCAGCGGTGGCCATCTGGTCAACCACTTCAGGGTCCATCGACTCACTGTCAGGCCCCAACGCACGCAGGAAGGCAGTGGGCTGCGGATTGGCATAGTCGCCCGGTTCCGCGGGCCGCGCTGTCATCAGCTGTACGTCCACCAGGGGACGCGCGCTGAATGCCTCCATGCGATCCATCAGCCGATAGCCCTGGGCACTGCCCATGCCGGCCCAGTCGTAATACTCGGCGAAACGATTGACGTCGTGGTTTTCAAGCGCTGAGCGGACGCCCGCGGCCAGTTCGTCCTGGGTTCTGGCGCAACTGCGCACGCTGATGATTCGCCCGGGCTGCGAAGGAGCCTGCTCGGCGGCGCGCGGGCTTTCTTCCGCTTGCAGATCGTCGCAAGGGCGATCAGTGAAGATGGTGATGCCGTCCTTGCCGATGCAGTGGTGCAGTGCCACGCCACCGGGCAGCGGAACAGCGGATGCAGTGGACGCGGCGGAGGGCGCCGTAAGCTCCGGCGCCGCCTCGCGAGGCAAGCGATCAGGATCGGCTGACATGTGACTGGCAGGGAAAGCGGCATCGAATTGCGCGCCATACGTGCCCGGTTCCATGCCCCGGGCCGCGCCGGCCACGGTAAGCACGCATGCCCCAAGCATTGCGATTGCGCAGGTTCGATTCATCGCGTCGAACATAGCACCGCACCGCGCTAGCGTTGCGTTAAAACTACTGCAGGCGGGCTATGACCGCTTCAGTCGGTTTGGCAAGGTTCAATGTATAGAAATGCAATTCAGGCACGCCCGCTTCAGCGAGCCGCCGGCACATCGCGGCAACCAGGTCCGCGGCCAATTCGCGCACGCCATCGCCGTCGTCGCCCAACGCGGCCATGCGCTTGCCGATCCAGCGTGGAATCTCGGCGCCACAGGCTTCGGAAAAACGGCGCAGCTGCGAAAAATTCGAGATCGGCATGATGCCCGGGATGATCGGCACGTCTATGCCCAAGCGACGCGCGTCATCGACGAAACGGAAATACGCGTCGGCGTTGTAGAAGTACTGGGTGATCGCCGAATGCGCGCCGGCATCTATCTTCGATTTGAAATGGCGCAGGTCGGCCATCGCGTCCTCGGCTTGCGGATGCGTTTCCGGATAGCAACCGACTTCGATGCGGAAGTGGTCGCCGTGTTCTTCACGTATGAAACTGACCAGGTCGGTGGCGTAGCGGAAATCGCCCATGCGGGCCATGCCCGAAGGCAGGTCGCCGCGCAGCGCGACGATACGGTCGCAACCGAGCGCTCGGTACAACTGCAACAGTTGCGAGATTTCCTCGCGGGTACCGCCCATGCAACTGACATGCGGCACGCCGTTGAGCACATGCGTCTGGCGCAGGTCACGTACGGTTTCCGGCGTGTAACTCAAAGTGGAACCACCAGCGCCAAAAGTTACCGACACGAATTCCGGCGAGTGTGCCTTCAATTTGCGCACGGTGCGATCGAGCTGCGCGCGCTGCTCGTCGGTCTTGGGTGGATAGAACTCGAAGGAAAGCGGGATCATCGTCGGCCCTGAAGAAAAACGGGCGGCCCTTGCGGCCGCCCGTGGCATGGCTCAGTAGCGGTAGTGTTCCGGCTTGTACGGACCGTCGACGCTGACGTTCAGGTATTCTGCCTGCTCGGCGGTGAGCGTGGTCAGCTTCACGCCGATTTTTTCCAGATGCAGGCGCGCCACTTCCTCGTCGAGCTTCTTCGGCAGGATGTAGACCTTCTTCTCGTAGGTGTCCTTGTTTGCCCACAGGTCGATCTGCGCGAGCGTCTGGTTAGAGAACGAATTCGACATCACGAAGCTCGGGTGCCCGGTCGCGCAGCCCAGGTTCACCAGGCGGCCTTCGGCCAACAGGAAGATTTCGCGGCCGTCGGGCATCTGGTACTTGTCGACCTGCGGCTTGATGTTGAGCTTGGTCACGCCCGCCAGCGTGTTCAGCGCATCGACCAGGATCTCGTTGTCGAAGTGGCCGATGTTGCAGACGATCGCCTGGTCCTTCATCGCCGACATGTGCTCGAGCGTGAGCACGTCCTTGTTGCCGGTCGTGG
>JAYSXN010000092.1:0-2158 GCA_043717405.1 Gammaproteobacteria bacterium | reverse complement strand
ATGGCAGCGATTTCCTGCGCCGGCAATGGAATGAGCTCGTGCTCGGCTTCAATGCTGCGCGGCAGAAAACCCTGTTGCGACCGCTGGGCATAGACGATGCGCAAGCCTGGCAACTGGTCACTGCGTTCGGTGTGGGAGCGGCGCTGGCGCTTGCGATCACGCTTGCCGTCCTGCTGCGGCAACATCGCGACCGCAACCATCCACTGCTGCGTGCCTGGCGAGCAATGACGCGGCGCTTTGCCCGCAAGGGCCTGCCTCGCGCTATTGACGAGGCGCCGCTGAGCTACGCCCGGCGACTGGCCGGCATTAACGTACCAGGATCTACTGAACTGGAACTGGTCAGCCAGCGTTACTCGGATTGGCGCTACGCTGGCGCAGTCCTCAGTGATGAGGAACAAACGGCCCTCATCCGCAGTCTGCGTAAGCACCCCATCCGATGAAGTACAGCGGAGAAACGCACATGAAAACTATTCTGGGCATCGCGCTCGCGGCGTCCCTGGCCGGCTGTGCGACCGCACCGAGGCCGCTACAGGGACAATTCAGCAGCCTGGCGCCAGCGCAGGTGGCAAGCCAGGCCGCCACCGGCGAGCTGGTCCGGTGGGGCGGACACATCGTCAACGTGCAGCCAAGCAGGGAGCGCAGCTGCTTCGAGATTGTCGGCATGCCGCTGAGTGCAAACGGCCGCCCGCGCAGCATCGACCGCAGTGATGGTCGCTTCATCGCCTGCCGCAGTGGTTTTTATGATCCCGACGTGTTCCGCGCCGGGCGCGACGTGACTATTTCAGGCCACGTCGAAGGCTTTGAGAATCGCAAGGTCGGCGATTACGATTATCACTATCCGCGGGTGCAAGCGGACGTGGTCTACCTGTGGCCGGAGCGCCGCGAACGCGATGTGATCATGGAACGCCCGATGTTCTACGGACGCATGGGCTTTGGCTTTGGCCGCCGCTGGGGCGGCTGGTAATCCGCTGAAGTTGCCGGGCGGTACGCTACGCCCGGCTAGCCGAAGTCACCGTGCAAGGGCCGGCCGGCAAGCAGGTGCAGGTGCACGTGGTACACCGTCTGGCCGCCGTCGCCATTGACGTTCATCACGACCCGATAGCCATTTTTGGCAAAGCCTTCCCGTCGCGCGTACTCGGCGGCGGCAAGCATCAGGCGGCCCATGAGTTCGGCCTGGTCCGCAGGCACATCATCCAGGGTTGCATACGGCGTTTTCGGCACGAACAGCACGTGTATCGGCGCGTGCGGCGTCCGGTCGCGGAAGCCAAGTACCTGCTCGTCCTCGAAAACGATGTCCGCAGGGATTTCACGGCGAATGATCTTGCTGAAAATTGTATCGGTCACCCGTTCACTCCTGCTCAACCTGCCGCTTCATGTCTTGAACCAAACGCATGCGCGAGCGTGCCCCGGTCAACGTATTCGAGTTCTCCGCCCAACGGGACGCCGTGCGCGAGGCGGCTCGGCTTGACCTCGAACTGGCGCGCGAGTTGCGCAAGGTAGTGCGCAGTTGCCTCACCTTCCACGGTCGGGTTGGTGGCGATGATCAACTCCTTCACTTCATCTCCAGCCAGGCGCGTAGCGAGCAGGTCCAGGCCAAGTTCGCGTGGACCGATTCCATCCAGTGGAGACAAGCGGCCCTGCAGGATGAAGTACATGCCTCGGTAGCCGGTGGCCTGCTCGATCACCATGCGATCGGCCGGCGTCTCGACCGCGCACAGCAGGCTTCGGTCGCGTGCCGCGCCCGTGCAGATCGAGCATAGTTCGGTCTCGCTGAAATCACGGCATTGGCGGCAGTGTCCGACTTTTTCCATCGCCTGCGCCAAGGTCTGCGCGAGCCGCACGCCGCCACTGCGGTTGCGCTCGAGCAGGTGGTACGCCATACGCTGGGCACTCTTGTGGCCAACACCGGGCAGGCAGCGCAGCGCATCGATCAACTGCTCGAGCAGGGTCGGGCCGGCGTTCAAAACGGCAATTTCATTCCCGGCGGCAGGTTCAGGCCGGCGGTGGCTGCGGACATTCGATTGGCGCTCTCTTCGTTGGCCTTGTTGACGGCATCGTTGAAGGCGGCGGTGACCAGGTCTTCGAGCATCTCGGCATCACCAAGCACGGACGGATCGATGTGCACCCGACGGGTTTCCATCTTTCCGGTGATGGTGAT
>JAYSXN010000091.1:0-2167 GCA_043717405.1 Gammaproteobacteria bacterium | reverse complement strand
AGGCACCCATAGGCTGCGTCATTCGCATCGCTACTGTGCACGCTGCTAAGCGCAGTACCTGTGAGTTGGGGATAACTCACGATCGGATGCCCATACACATGAAATCAACGACGAAGCTCGTGCCTTTGGCGCTCCTGGCGCTAAGCCAAGGTGCCCTTGCGCAGCAGATTCCCGGCGCAGGTACGCAGCTGCAACAGCTGACGCCACCGCCGACGACAGTAGACAAAGCGCCGCCACAGATTCGCATCGAGCAAGGCGCCGCGCCGGCAACGACGGCCTCGGCGTCGACCAGCGTGCTGGTCAGCGACCTGCAGATTTCCGGCGCTCATGCCTACAACAGCGCCGAGCTCATTCGGGTTGCGCAATTCACGCCCGGGTCGCAGCTGACGCTCGCGGACCTGCAGGCGATGGCGGCAAGGATTACCCAGCATTACCGCAGCCACGGCTACTTCGTGGCACGCGCGTTCCTGCCGGCGCAGGACATCAGCAATCACGTGGTCACCATCACGGTGAGCGAGGGGCAGTACGGCAAGATCAGCGTGCGCAACCACAGCCATCTTTCCGACCACCTGGCCAACGAGCTGCTGGAAGGACTCGACACCGGCGACACCATCACGCTGCGTCCACTCGAGCATCGCTTGCTGCTGCTCTCCGACGTGCCCGGGGTGAAGGTGTCCTCGACACTGGTGCCCGGCAGTTTGCCCGGCAGCTCCGACCTGATCGTCGATGTTGCACCGGGTGATCGCGTCAGCGGCTTGATCGATATCGACAACGCCGGCAATCCCTACACCGGCGAAATCCGCGTCGGCGCAACCGTCAACCTCAACAACCTGCTCGGCCTCGGCGACGTCGCTAGCTTCCGTGGCGTGACTTCCGGCTCCGGACTCAAGTACGGCCGCGCGTCCTACCAGATGCAATTCGGCAAGGCCACCGCGGGCGTGGCTTACAGTCGACTCGAGTACGAATTGGGTCGCCAGTTCAAAGCGCTCGGCGCGCACGGCACCGCGGAAATCGCCAGCGTCTACGGCGCCATTCCGCTGATCCGTTCGCGTGACAGCAATCTGTATGCAGGGCTAGCGTATGAGGACAGGAGGTTCGAAGACCGCATGGACCTGATTCCGTCTGCCAACCGATCGGCCGGCGAACGCGCCGTCATCGGATCCTTGTATGGCAACCATCATGACGAGTCCGGCAACGGCGTGAGTTCCTTCTACCTGGCCGTGACCGCAGGCTCGCTCGACATCCACACGCCGACCGCACGCCTGGCCGATGCCGCCAGCGCGCGCAGCAACGGCAGCTACCAGAAGTTGTGGTTCAACGTGGCGCGGGACCAGCCCCTGAGCCAGTGGTGGTCGCTGCACGCTTCCCTGACCGGACAAATCGCATCCAAGAACCTCGATTCATCGGAAAAAATGGTGCTCGGCGGCATGGACGGCATACGCGCTTACCCGCAAGGCGAGGCCTTCGGCGACCAGGGCTACATCGCCAGCCTGGAAGCGCGCTACCTGCTCCAGCCACTGTCCGATCGCGGGCACGGACAAGTGTCCCTGCTTGGCTTCGTGGACACCGGCCGCGTCACCGTCAACAAGGATCCGTGGTTCGTCGGCGACAACTCGCGAAGCCTGAGTGCCGCGGGGGTCGGCCTGATGTGGGTCGATCCGGGCAATTTCGCGATGCGCATGTATTACGCGGTCAAGCTCGGAAGTGAAGATGCGGTTTCGGCACCTGACAAGTCAGGCCGGTTCTGGATCCAGATGGTCAAATATTTCTAAGGATCAGCCATGAACAATCTTTCCCGTTCCCTGTGGAGCACCGGCGCGTTCCACGCTTTGTCCGCTACGCCCTGCGCCGCGGCGCGCAAGAAGGCGCGACGCGCCGGCGGCAGTGTGACCGGCTTTGCGATGTATTCGCTGTCCGGCGCGCTGGTGTTCGCGCTGGCAACTGCCGCGCAAGCAGGCAGCGGGGAACCGCCAGAATTCTTGCCCAGTGCCGGTTCCGGCAGCACCAGCACCAGTACCAGTACCTCGGGCAGCAGCAGTTCGGCGATGTCGCCGACCGGCGGCGTCATTGAAGCTGGCGATGCCAGCATCTTCCAGAACGGCAACAGCACCACCATCACCCAATCGAGTTCCAGCGTGGTCATCGATTGGCAGAGTTTCAGCATCGG
>JAYSXN010000010.1:0-7682 GCA_043717405.1 Gammaproteobacteria bacterium | reverse complement strand
TGCGCACCGGCAGGCAAGCATGCGCAATCGTCCCCCTGCGATCGATGGACTGGCTGCCAGCACGCTGCAATTGCCGCCCGGAGCGTGGCCGACGGTGCTTGACTGTTTGTGCGAGCGCTTTCCGGCAATCACGCGCCCGCAATGGCAGGAGCGCATGGCGCGAGGGCGGGTTACGGACAACGATGGCCGAAGGCTGATGGCGGAAACGCCATATCGGGTTGGGCTGGAAGTCCACTACTACCGCGAAGTATGCAATGAAGCACCGATCCCCTTCGCTTCAGTCCTGCTGCATGCCGATGCTGACCTGCTGGTAGCCGACAAGCCGCATTTCCTGCCAGTCATGCCTGGCGGTTCCCATGTCCATGAAACCCTTCTCGGCCGGTTGATCCGCCAGACCGGCAATCCGGCGCTGGTGCCGCTGCATCGGATCGATCGCGACACCGCCGGACTGGTCCTGTTTTCCGTGAACCCGCACAGCCGGGCGAGGTACCAGGCGCTTTTCCGCGAGCGACGAATCGAAAAATACTACGAAGCAATTGCACCGGCGTTACCCGAAGTGCGATTTCCGTGCGCAAGCACCAGCCGTATCGTTCCCGGTGAGCCGTTCTTTCGGATGCAGCAGGTCGAAGGTGCCGCGAACAGCGAAACCGGCATCGACGTGATCACGCGCGGCGAGGAATTCTGGCGTTACTCGTTGAGGCCAATCACCGGCCGCAAACATCAGTTGCGCGTGCACATGGCCGCACTGGGCGCCCCGATAGCCAACGACACTATGTATCCGTCGCTGTCCCAGCGCTTGCCCGGTGATTACTCGGCGCCATTGCAATTGCTGGCCAGGGGGCTGTCGTTCACCGATCCGCTCAGTGGCAGGGAACGCAGCTTTTCCAGCAGCTTCGCGCTGGACGAAGTGCCGCCTTGCATCGGAGGTTGATTCAAATCGGCTCAGGCTCGAGGGGCGGATAGATCAAGATGGGTCAGGTAGAGGCGCAGATCGAATTCCAGCTGGTGGTAGTCGGAAGCCATGTGCGTGCACAACTGGTAAAAAGACTTGGTGTGCTCGAATTCCCTCAGGTGCGCCAATTCATGGACTACGATCATCTTCAGGAATTCGGCGGGCGCGTCCCGAAATACCGCAGCAATTCGAATTTCACGGCTGGCCCTGAGCCTGTCGCCCTGCACCCGGGAGATGGCGGTGTGCGTGCCGAGTGCGTGCTTCATCACCTGCAGTTTGCCGTCGTAGATGACCTTGCCCAGCGGCACTGATTTCCGCAGATGCCGGTCCTTTAGCGCCTGGACGTAGTCGCGCAACTGGCCGTCGCTGCGCACGTCGTGGTTCTGGCCGTACCTGCCAGCGAGTATGGCGCCGAGCCGACCTTCTTCGATCAGCTCGCGCGCCCGCGCTTGCAGATGGTCGGGGTAACCGGTGAGATACTTCAAAGCCATTGGCTCTTGGGCAATGGTCAGCTTAGGCGACCGAGTCGCGCGCCAGGGCCTGCATATATTCCAGCAGCGCGGCCATCCCGTTGGTTCTGGTGGGCGACAAATGCTTTGACAGCCCAATGGCGGAAACGTACTCAGGAGGCGTCGCCAATATTTCTTCGGCACCGCGCCCGGAGTACACGCGCAGTGCAAGATAGATCAGCCCCGAGACAATGCTGGAATCGCTGATCGCCCGGAAGTCGAGGCGTTGAGCGTTGCCGGTGCCCACTATCCACACCATCGACTGGCAGCCCTGCAGCCGGTTCGCCTCGGTCTTGAGTTCTTCGGGAAACGGCGCGAGCCTGCGCCCCAGGTCTATCAGGTATTGATAGCGCTCCGACCAGTCGTCGAAGAATGCAAACTCCTCGGCGATCGCCGCCTGTGCCTCTTGCGCCGTCGGCTCGAGCGGAAACATCAGCCGCGCCTCCAGCGAACCCCTTGCGCTGTGTCCTCGATCAGCACGCCTTCAGTGGCCAAGTCATCGCGGATGCGGTCTGCCATGGCGAAATCGCGTGCCTTCTTGGCGGCCGTGCGCTGCTCGATCAGGCCCTGGATACGCTCGTCATCGCCTGCCGCTGAGCCGCGCGAAAACCAATCCGCCGGCGACTGCTGCAGCAGTCCCAGCATCCCGCCACCCGCCAGCAGCGCCGCCTTTGCCTGCCGCCTTTCCACAGGGCTCGTTGCGCGCCGCGCAGCGCTTGCAAGCGCCGCAAGTTCGGCCAGCGCGGCCGGCGTGTTGAGGTCGTCGCACAGCGCCGCCTCGATGCTCAACGGTAATTCCGCGGCCGCGTCCGCCGCTACATCGTGCAGGTCGCGCAAGGTCCCGTACAAGCGATCCAGCGTGCGCACGCTGCGCTCGATCAACTCGTCCGACCAATCGAGCGGCTGCCGGTATTGTGCCGACAGCAACGCGTAGCGCAGCGCCTCGGGAGGATGCAGCTCGAGCAACTCATGCAGCACGCTGACGTTGCCCACCGATTTAGACATCTTGGCGCCGCCCAGGTTGAGCATGCCGTTGTGCAGCCAGAAACGTGCGAACAGCTTGCCGCCATGCGCGCAGGTGCTCTGCGCCAACTCGTTTTCATGGTGCGGAAACTGCAGGTCCACGCCGCCGGCGTGGATGTCTATGGTTTCACCCAGGTGCGCTGCGCTCATCGCCGAGCATTCGATATGCCAGCCGGGCCGGCCAACGCCCCACGGAGAATCCCATCCCGGCAGCTCCGGCGGCGAAGGCTTCCACAGGATGAAGTCGCCCGGGTCGCGCTTGTACGGTGCCACCTCGACCCGCGCGCCAGCGAGCATCTCATCGACCGGC
This sequence comes from Gammaproteobacteria bacterium, assembly GCA_043717405.1. GTDB lineage: Bacteria > Pseudomonadota > Gammaproteobacteria > Xanthomonadales > Xanthomonadaceae > Arenimonas. Next base: position 4,888 of record JAYSXN010000010.1, on the reverse strand, counting down.
CGGCAGGACAGCTTGCCGTAGTCCTTGAAGCTGGCCACGGAAAACAGCACGTGGCCCTCGGCCTGGTAGGCGTGGCCGGAGGCGATCAGCTGCGAGATCATGGTGATCATCTGCGGCATGTGCGCGGTAGCCCGCGGCTCAATGTCGGGCGGCGTGATACCGAGCCTGGCCATGTCGGCTTGGTAGATGGCAGTGAACTTTTCAGTGATTACGCTGATCGGAACACCCTGTGCCTGGGCCGCCGCATTGATCTTGTCGTCCACGTCGGTGATGTTGCGCGCATACAGCAGGCGTGGATAATGCCGGCGCAGCAATCCAGCCAGCACGTCGAAGACTACCGGGCCGCGCGCATTGCCGATGTGCACGGTGCTGTAAACGGTTGGGCCGCACAGGTACAAGGTCACCTGTTGCGGGTCGAGTGCCGAGAACACTTCCAGGCGGCGGTGCAGGTTGTTGTACAGGCGAATATCCATGCCTGCAGTTTAGCAAGGCTGGCCTTATGCAATGGAATTCTTGGGTCGAGGTTCAGCGGCTTCATGCTTGAATGTGACTGGCGCCGCGGTACGCCCGTGGGGTCGATGCATGGCTTGGATGCCGAAAAAAGGCTTTGTGCAATCACCGACGCGTTCCAGGAGTTCCGGATGACTCGCCTGCTTGGCCCGATGTTTGCCGTAGCCGTATGCATAACGGCGGCTGCAGGCGCAGCGCAGGCGCGCGCCCCAGGAGAAAACACCGTCTACGCTTATGCGCAGGTGTTGCGGGTGACACCGGTATATACGCTTCCCGTTGCCGATAGCTTCAACCATTGCGCCGGACGTCAAAATCGACTGAACGGCATTGAGCGCAACAGACACGAAGCTGCAATGTTGCCCCGCGACCACGATGGCTCCTTGCGGAGCCATCGGAACCGGCTGTCCGCACCTGATCTCGCGCCGCCGTGTCCGGACACGGCTATCGGCATGCGCCTGGACCGGCGCCTGGTCGGCTACGACGTGGAGTACGTGTACAAAGGGGATAAATTCATGTCCCGCCTGGAGCGTGACCCCGGCAACCGCTTGCGCGTGCGCGTGTCTGTCGTGCCGGATGCGCCCGGAGCGGATTTGCGCTGAGTTGCGGCAGCGTTGGCCGGCTGACATACTGCGCCCGCATGAGCCAGTCCCACGCCAACGCAGACATCCTCACTTCGGCTCGCATGGCCGCACGCATGACCTCGCGTGCGCGCCGACCGGAATCCCTTTTCGCTGGGTAGCCCGGACGCGTCATGTTTTTCCCGGAAAAGCCCAGCCCCGTAGCTGGGCTTTTTTGTGCGCCCAGTCGAATGTCAACCGACCAGAGCGACCCATGAAACATTTCCTCAACACCCAGGACTGGACCCGCGCGGAACTCGACGCGCTGCTTGAGCAGGCGGTTCGCTTCAAGCGCAAGCGACTCGGCGACGACCTGAAGGGACGCAGCATCGCCCTGCTGTTCTTCAATCCCTCGCTGCGCACGCGCACGAGCTTTGAACTGGGCGCATTCCAGCTGGGCGCGCATGCGGTGGTGCTGTCGCCAGGCAAGGATGCCTGGCCGATCGAGTTCGAGAGTGGCGCGATCATGGACGGCGACACCGAGGAACATATCGCTGAAGTCGCCCGCGTGTTGTCACGCTATGTCGACCTGATCGCCGTGCGTGCCTTCCCGAAGTTCGAGGACTGGCAGGTCGACCGCCGCGACGCCATATTGCAGGGGTTTGCGCGGCACGCCACGGTGCCGGTCATCAACATGGAAACCATTACGCATCCGTGCCAGGAGCTCGCGCATGTAATGGCACTGCGCGAACGACTTGGAACGGACCTGCGCGGCCGCAAGTACGTGCTTACCTGGACCTACCATCCGAAGGCGCTCAATACCGCGGTGGCGAACTCGGCTCTGATGATTGCCACGCGCTATGGCATGGACGTGACCTTGCTGTGTCCGCAGCCCGACTACGTCCTCGACGAGCGCTACATGGCCATCGGCCGGGACAACGCCGCAGCCAATGGTGGATCACTGCAGGTCAGCCACGACGTCGCCGCGACCTACAGCGGCGCCGACGTCGTATACGCAAAAAGTTGGGGCGCCTTGCCGTACTTCGGCCGGTGGGAACAGGAGAAAGCCGTGCGCGACAAGTACCGTCATTTCATCGTCGACTCGGCAAAAATGGCCCTGACCAACGATGGGTTGTTCAGCCACTGCCTGCCGTTGCGGCGCAACGTAAAGGCGACCGACGAGGTGATGGACTCGCCGGCGTGTTTTGCCATAGACGAGGCGGAAAATCGCCTGCATGTGCAGAAGGCGGTGATGAGCGCATTGATCGGCGGGGCGCAGGCATGAACGACAAGGACGTGGTGCTGGCTTTTTCTGGCGGTCTCGATACCAGCTTCTGCGTGCCTTATCTGCAGGAACAAGGCTATCGCGTGCATACCGTGTTTGCCGACACCGGTGGCGTCGATGCCGATGAGCGCTACTTCATCGAGCAGCGCGCCGCGGAGCTCGGTGTCGCCAGCCACGTAACCGTCGACGGCGGCCCGGCGCTCTGGTCGCAGTTCGTCAAGCCCTTCATCTGGGCGGGTGAGGCTTATCAGGGGCAATACCCGCTGCTCGTCTCCGACCGTTACCTGATTGTCGATGCCGCTTTGCAGCGTTGCCGCGACCTTGGCACGCCATTCATTGCCCACGGCTGCACCGGCATGGGCAACGACCAGGTGCGCTTCGACCTGGCGGTGAAGGCTTCTGGCGAGTTCACCATCATCGCGCCCATCCGCGAAATCCAGAAGGAGCATACCGCCGTGCGCGCTTATGAGCAGGCGTACCTGGAGCAGCGGGGCTTCGCGGTGCGCGCGCGCCAGCAGGCTTACACCATCAACGAAAACCTGCTCGGGCTGACCATGTCCGGCGGTGAGATCGATCGTTGGGAAGCTGCCGGCAAGGAGGCCCGCGGCTGGTGTGCGCAGCGTGCCGACTGGCCGCAGCAACCCTTGCGCGTCACGCTGCGCTTCGAGCATGGCTTAGCGGTTGCGATCGACGGCGAGGCGCTTGCTGGCGAAAAAATACTGGCGACGCTGAATCGTGTGTTCGCTGCCTACGGCGTCGGCCGCGGCATGTACACCGGCGACACCACCATCGGCCTGAAGGGCCGCATCCTCTACGAAGCACCCGGATTGATCGCGTTGCTCGCAGCCCATCGTGCGCTGGAGGAAGCGGTGCTGACCAAGGCACAGAACCGCTTCAAGCCCGAGGTGGCACGTAAGTGGGTGGAACTGGTTTACGAAGGGTTTTTCCACGATCCGCTGAAGACCGACCTGGAAGCGTTTCTGGAATCCTCGCAGCGCTGTGTCAATGGCGAGGTGACACTGGAAACTGCCGGCGGCAGCGTCAGCGCGGTAGCCGTGCAGTCGATGCATCTGCTTAGCGCACGCGATGCAACCTACGCACAGTCGGCTGACTGGGGCGTGGCTGAAGCGGAAGGTTTCATCCGCCTGTACGGAATGAGCAGTACCTTGTGGGCACAGGTAAACCGCTGATGCTGGCGCGAGTGCTGGAACACCTCGCCGCGCTGGTCGCCTTTGACACGCGTAATCCACCGCGCGCCATCGGCACCGACGGCATCTTCGATTACCTGTGCGAGGCGCTGCCGGGCTTCCGTATCGAACTCGACGACCACGGCGCTGGCGCAGTGTCGCTGCTGGCTACGCGCGGCACGGCCCGGCGCGTGTTCAACGTGCACCTGGACACCGTTCCGGATTCACCTGCATGGAGCGCGGATCCCTTGCGCTTGCGCGTCACGGGCGAGCGCGCAATCGGCCTGGGCGCCTGTGACATCAAGGGCGCGGCAGCCTGCCTGCTTGCGGCGGCCGAGTTTAGTCAGGGCCCGGTCGCGCTGTTGTTCACCAGCGACGAGGAAGCCAACGATGCGCGCTGCGTACCGGCCTTCCTCAAGCGCGACCACGGTTTCCGCGAAGCGGTCATTGCCGAGCCGACGCAGGCCGAAGCGGTGCTGGCGCATCGTGGCATCGTTTCGGCGCGCATCGTCTTCCACGGCCAGGCCGGACACGCGAGCATGGCCACCGGCGCGCAGATGAGCGCGGTGCACCACTCGGTGCGCTGGGGCGGCAAGGCCCTCGACCACGCCGCCTCACTTTCGCATCTTCGTTTTGGCGGGCTTACGGGGCTGCGCTTCAATATCGGGCGCATCGAGGGGGGCATCAAGGGCAACGTCATTGCGCCGAGTGCCGAATGCCGCTTCGGTTTCCGTCCATTGCCCTCGCAGGACACCGATGAATTGCACGCCGTGTTTCGCAGCTTTGCCGAGCCACGGGCGCTGGCGCGCTACGAAGAAACCTTCCGTGGCCCGTGCCTTCCTTCTGGTGATATTGCAACGGCCGAGACGCGGCGGCTGCAGGCGCGCGACCTGGCTGACGCGCTCGACTTGCCGGTTGGCAATGCAGTGGACTTCTGGACCGAGGCCTCGCTGTTTTCGGCAGCGGGGCTGGATTGCCTGGTGTACGGACCCGGCGACATTGCGCAAGCGCACAGCGCCGATGAGTGGGTGTCGCTGCAGCAGTTGTCGACGGTTGCCGCCGCTTACCTGCGCCTGATGGGCGGTCCGGCATGAACGACCTGCGGCCGACGATCGTTCGCCTGCTGTCCAACATGGCCAGCGCCAAGGAAATCCAGCAATACCTGAAGCGGTTTTCGCAGCTCGACGCCAGCCGCTTTGCGGTGGTCAAGGTCGGTGGGGCGATTCTGCGCGATGAGCTGGATTCGCTGGTGTCCTCGCTGTCGTTCCTGCAGCAGGTAGGGCTGACGCCAATCGTCCTGCACGGCGCCGGGCCACAGCTTGACGACGAGGTCAAGCGTGCCGGGCTCG
>JAYSXN010000090.1:0-6514 GCA_043717405.1 Gammaproteobacteria bacterium | reverse complement strand
GCGCAAGCTGCGCCTGCGCCTGGATGACAGCATTCCGCTGATTGGCGTCGGCGGCATCCTCAGCGGCAGCGATGCGGCCGGGAAAATCGCGGCCGGGGCGAAGCTCGTGCAGTTCTATACCGGCATGGTCTATCGCGGCCCCGAACTCATTGCCGAATGCGTCAGCTCGATCCGGCACCGGCGGGAAGGCGTGGCATGAGCCACGACATGGGCGGCTACCAGCTCGCCGAGAATGTTTCCCTGGCTGGCCGCAACACCTTCCACGTGCCAGCAATCGCCGCGATGATGGCCGACGTCAATCGCGACGATGCACTGCTGGAACTGTTCGACTACGCGATGCTGCGCGATGGACCAGTGATGGTGCTGGGCGAAGGCAGCAACCTGCTTTTCGCCGCGGATTTCCCCGGCGTGATCGTCTGCCTGACCATGGCCGCCATTCGCCTCCTTGAAGACGACGGCGGACATGCGCTGGTGCGCGCCGGCGCCGGGCTGGCCTGGAATGACCTGGTCACCTGGACCCTGGGCAAGGGTCTTTGCGGACTTGAGAACATGGCGCTGATCCCGGGCACGGTTGGCGCCTGTCCCATCCAGAACATCGGCGCCTACGGCGTGGAAGTGGCCGAATTCATCGAAACGGTGGAAGCGTTCGACCGCGGCACGCAGCAGGTCAAGCGTATCGCCGCAGCCGATTGCGGCTTTGCCTATCGCGACAGCATGTTCAAGGCCGCGCTCGATCGCTGGGTGATCACCGCGGTGGAATTCCGCCTGCCGCGTCAACGCGCATTGCAACTGGACTACGCCGGCGTCCGCGAAGAACTCGCGGCTATGGGCGCCGCCGCGCCGCGCGCATCGCAGGTCGCCGAGGCGATCAGCCGCATCCGTACGCGCAAGCTGCCTAATCCTGCGCTGATCGGCAACGCGGGCAGTTTTTTCAAGAACCCTGTGATAAGCGCAGAGCAGGCGGCCGCGTTGCAGGAAGCACATCCGCAACTGCCGGTGTTTGCCAGCGCAGCGGCTGGGCAACGCAAGATATCAGCCGCGTGGCTTATTGAAAAAGCCGGATGGAAGGGCTACCGCGATGGCGACGCTGGTGTGTCGGCCCAGCATGCCTTGGTGCTCGTCAATCACGGCGGGGCCACTGGCCCGCAATTGCTCGACCTGGCGTACCGCGTGGCTGATTCGATCTCGAAGCAATATGGCGTTGCCCTCGAGCCCGAGCCGCGATTGATTGGCGCGACCTGGCAAGCGCGCTGATCCAATGAAGCTGGCAGCACCCGCGCTGCAACCGGCAGGGGGTGACAACATCCCACGCGCCGTCGCGCTGATGGCCGGCAGCACGGTGCTGTTTGGTTGCATGGCGGTATGCATTCGCCTGGCCTCGAAACAACTGCACCCTTTCGAAATCGCCTTCTTCCGCAACCTGTTCGGCTTCGTTTTTACTTTCCCCCTGCTGTACCGGCACGGCTGGGGCATCTTGCGCACCGCCAAGCTGTCACTGTACTTCCTGCGTTGCTGCATCGGCATCGTGTCCATGCTCGCCGGCTTCTGGGCCATCGTGCACCTGCCACTGGCGCAAGCCATTGCCCTGTCCTATTCGACGCCTATCTTCGTGACCATCGGTGCTGTCTTCGTGCTTGGCGAGGTGGTGCGCGCGCGGCGCTGGACCGCGGTGATCATCGGCTTCATCGGCGTACTCGTGCTGATGCATCCGGGCGGCGACAGCTTCCACCTGGCCAGTCTCGTCGCAGTGCTGGCAGCGGTGATGAGCGCCAGCGTCGCGATCAGCATCAAGTTCCTGTCGCGCACCGAAAAGGCCGACGCGATCGTGATCTACACCACGATGATCTGGGTACCGCTGTCGCTGTTGCCGGCGCTGTTCTTCTGGACCGCACCGACCGGCATCACCTGGCTGTGGATCATCCTGTCGGGCTTCCTGGGCACCAGCGCGCACATGTGCTGGACGCGCGCGCTCGGGCTTGCCGATGCCTCGCTGCTGACACCGATCAGCTTCCTGCAGGTGCTGGTGGTCGGAATGTTTGGCTATCTGCTGTTCGAGGAGAAGGTCGACCGCTGGACCATTGTCGGCGCCGCGATCATCTTCAGCTCCAACATCTATATTGCGCGGCGTGAAGCGCGACTGGCCACGCGCGCGGTCACTGATCCTGAAATCAACTCGGCAACCGCTTCGCCGCCCTGAGCGGCCACTTCAGCTTCTTGGCAGTTGGTCCGGACCGGGTGGCACGGCCTTGCGCTGTGGCGGCGGCGGCGCACGCGATACCACCAGCTGGTACATCGCAACGACCCAGGCCGTGCCCGCGGTCCAGCCGGCCAGGATGTCCGAGGGATAGTGCACGCCAAGATAGACACGCGACGTACCCACGAGCAGCACGAAGGTTCCAGCCAGAATAAAGATCAACCAGCGCCAGCGCGTGTGCCACATCAAAAGCGTGACCGCCACGCCAAAGGTCACCGAGCCCATCGCGTGCCCGCTTGGAAAACTGAAAGTCGTTTCCGGCGCCAGCGACATCCACAAGTCCGGCCGCGCCCGCGCAAAATGCATCTTTGCCGCGAGGTTGAGCCCCAGCGAGCCAATCACTGCCAGCCCGAAAAACAAGCCGTCGAGGAAGCGCCGGCGCAACACCAGCCACAACACGATCAAGGCATCGACCGGAAGCACACCCCATTGATAGCCGAGCCTGGAGATGACTACGAAAAACCGGTCCACCCCAGGCGATGCCATCCGATGCAGGCCGAGCATGATCGGTGCATCGAAGAAGAACGCTTTCTTTTCACTCAGATCTTCGACCAGCGTGGCGAAGATGATCAGCGGCAACAACAGTCCTGCGAACACCAGCACGATGCGCAGGATATTTTCACGGATGAAGCGTGCACCGTAGCCCAGCTGGTCGCCAGCGGAGGCAGCAGCCTTCGACGGGGTCAGCTCAGGCGTGCTGCCGGGCATAGTTACGCTCGACGTAGGCGTCGATCAGGGCAACAAATTCCTGCGCAATGTTGTCTCCGCGCAGGGTCACGGCTTTTTCGCCATCGATGAACACTGGCGCGACCGGAGCCTCGCCGGTGCCGGGTAACGAGATGCCGATATTGGCGTGTTTGGATTCCCCAGGTCCATTGACCACGCAACCCATCACCGCCAGCGTCAGGTTTTCGGCACCCGGGTGGCTGACCTTCCACATCGGCATGCGCTCGCGCACGTGCACCTGCACGGTCTGCGCCAGTTCCTGGAAGAATTCGGAAGTCGTGCGTCCGCAACCCGGGCAGGCCGTCACCAGTGGCGTGAACGCGCGCAGGCCGATGGTCTGCAACAGTTCCTGCGCAACGATGACTTCCTGGGTGCGCAGTCCCCCCGGCTCGGGCGTCAGCGAGATCCGCAGAGTGTCGCCGATGCCTTCCTGCAACAGCACGGCCAGCGCCGCGGTGGAGGCAACGATGCCCTTGCTGCCCATGCCAGCTTCAGTCAGGCCAAGATGCAGGGCGAAGCCGCAACGCGCGGCCAGGTCGCGATAGACCGCGATGAGTTCCTGCACGCCGCTGACCTTGGCCGACAGGATGATCCGGTCGCGCGCCATGCCCATTTCGACGGCGCGTTCGGCCGAATCGATGGCTGAGCGTACCAGCGCTTCACGCAACACGTGGCCGGCGTCCCAAGGCACGTCGCGAAGCCCGTTTTCATCCATCAGCCGCGTCGCGAGCGCCTGGTCGAGCGACCCCCAGTTGACGCCGATGCGCACCGGCTTGTCATACAGCATCGCCAACTCGACAATGGCGCCGAACTGGCTGTCGCGTTTGCGCCCGAAGCCGACGTTGCCCGGATTGATGCGGTACTTGGCCAGCGCCCGCGCGCACGCCGGCTCTGCGTTCAGCAACTGATGACCGTTGTAATGGAAGTCGCCGATGATCGGCACGTTGACGCCAATCATGTCGAGTTTCTCAACGATGCGCGGCACGGCCGCGGCCGACTCGGGATTGTTCACCGTGACGCGCACGAGTTCCGAACCGGCACGCCACAGCTCTGCGATCTGGCGCACGCTGGCGGCAACGTCGGCAGTGTCGGTATTGGTCATCGACTGCACGACTATCGGATACCCGCCGCCGACGGCAATGCCGCCCACGCGAACCGTCGGCGTTGCCCGCCGGAACAGCGGCCCCACTGTTGTCATTGCGCCGCCCCTGCGTCCGCCTCGAGCACCAGGTCGGGGCGCAAGGGACGCAGCAAGGCGTAGTCGCCGGCATTGAGCAGGACATCCACGCCTGCCAGCAGGTCTTCGAGCCCGGCCTTGGCGGCAAAGCCGCCAGCGCTTTCGTCGCGGACGACTTCGACGCGCGTCGCCGCACTGTCGAGCGCATTCTGCGCGAGGAAATTCATGTCATCGCCTCGCTCCAGGCCTTCCATCTCCACCGCCCGCACGGGTGCCTGCGCCCCGCCATTGCCACCGTGCACGCGCAGGCCTACGGCGAGTGTGCGCCGCGAAAGCAGTTCTACGCCTGCGGAAAGCCCATCGTTGTCTTCGTAGCGCAGCCAGCGCACCACGCCCAGCATCCACTCGGGCTCTTCGTCGGCCGCGGCCAGGCTCAGCCCAACCACTTCACCTACGCGCGCGCGGATCTGTTGAGCGTGATCCCATGCCAGCCGGTAACCGCCCAGGCTCTGGTCGAGCACGCGTGCGTCATGCACCGGCACCCGCACGGCGTCGGTGCGGGTTGCCGCCCATGCGGCCCGATTGACCGTAGGCGGGGCGTTCTGCATTGCCTGGCGAATGAAGGCGTCGAAGTCGCGTTCGCCGGCAAGATAGAAATGCACGCCGCTCAAACCGAACACCGTGCGCATAGCATGCGTTGCAGGAAGGCGTACGTGCGTCCTTGCCGAGGCCTGGCCGAACGAGCGCTGCAGGCGAGTAAGCATCTCCACCGAAACCTTGAACCCCGAACCGCGCGCGGGCATCAAGCTCGAAAACCCGTCGCGTTGCCGGCCAACGGCCGCCAGGACCTCCGCGCAAAAGGGCTCCATCTGCAACCACGCTGTCTGCTTTTCGCCAACTGCTGGCGGGCCGGGGCCGCGGTCGGCATCGTCGGGAACCACGGGCGCGTTTTCGGGGGGCGCGGCATGCAGCAGCGCGCAACGCGAAGCGTAGTCGCCGGTAATCTGCCACAGGATGTCCTGCTCGCCCTGGCTGAATGCAAGAGGATGAGTCACCGCCATCAACAGAGCCTGCAGGTACACCTTGCGCACCTCAACCGATGAGCCGGCCAACGCATCTTCCATTGGCCGGATATCCAGACGGTGTTCGACGGCAAAGGCATGAACGCGATGCAATCCCTGCCAGACACCGGCGCCTGGCGCACGATAGACACGCCATGCCACTGCGAGTGCCTGGCTGTAATGCCAACTCGCGCGTGCCACCGCCAAGGCCACGCTGCCGCTACGCAGCATCGGGATGTTGCCGGAAGGGGCGCAGAATTCCACCGCTGCCTTGCGGTAGCCATGCGCCAGCATCAGGTGGAAACCTTCGGCCTGGGCCGCAGCGGATGCCTTCGCCGGTGACAAGGGCAAGGTGCTGCCCGCGTAGTCTCGCTTGAGCAGTCCAATCGATTCCCCGATGGCTGGGCGCAATTCTTCAAGGACCGCCTGCCGCTGCGCGCCATCCAGACGCTGGGAATGCAGGCTTTCCAGGGCTCGAGCGAGGCTTTGCTGGGTGGCCAGCGCATTGGCGCGCGGCAATGCCGCGACCCAGGCCCGCGTCTTGCGCGCGTCCGCGGCAAAGACCGCGCCCGCCTGCGGGCTGGCCACGGGCAAGCCTTCGCCCAGCAATCGATAGCTTTGACCCATGCCGCCCTCCTGCCTTCACACCCTGCCAGTTTACGCGAGGTGCCGCCCACCCGGCGCGCTTCCGCCGCTTCCCTGCTGGCTGCTGTCCAGCTAGGTAAAAGTACGCATAGCCGCTGACTGGCCAATCCTTAAGATGAACCTCGAAGACCGGCAGCCCGCTCGCGTCCTGCCATCCCACTCTGAGATCCGCATGCGCGAAACGTCCACCGGCAGCAAGGGCTTCACGCTTATCGAACTGATGGTCACGATAACCGTGTTGTTGATCTTCCTGCTGATGGCCGTGCCGTCCTTCGCTGGATTGAAGCAGCGGTCCGCGATCCGCGGCGCCGCCGACGAGATGCTCGGCTTCTGGAACGAGGCGCGCTTCGAGGCCGTCAAGCGCAACCAGTTGGTCAAGGTCGGAATCATGACCGGTGCCGGTGGCGCGTTCTGCCTCGGAGCCGCCACGACCACCGACGAAGCCGATAGCACGCCCTGCGATTGCACCAGCGCCAGCCCCTCGGTGAATGCCTGCGACGTCGGCCGCTATCCCGCCGACCAGGCCGAGTGGAACCGGGTGTCTCTGGCGAGCGTCACTGTCGGCGGGACAACGAGTCTTTCGGCGCTACATCCAGTGGTGATCGAGCCGAAGCGGACCGCGCTTACGGAAGCCGCCGACAAAGGCACCAT
>JAYSXN010000089.1:0-2175 GCA_043717405.1 Gammaproteobacteria bacterium | reverse complement strand
AGCTTCATGCCGCTGCGAGGTATGCCGCGACTTGCCGGTGGCGCGACGCGCCAGTTCGGGCACGAACTCTTCAGCAGATATAGCCAGGCCGGGCGGATAGCCGTCGATGACACAGCCGATGGCCGGCCCGTGACTTTCGCCGAAGGTGGTGACCGTGAACAGCTTGCCGAAGCTGTTGCTCGACATGATCAGGCCCGATCGCTCATGGCGTGCCGGCGGTATGCGCCGCGGCTCTCAGCGACGGCGCGCATCGGCAAGCTCCCGAATGCGCTCGTGCGCAGCGACGAGCGGCTCGCGCTCGATCACGAAGATACCCATCTGGCCGACCTTGAATTCGACCCACGCCAACGGCAGCTCCGGTAGCAGCGCGGCCAGTGCGTGCTCGCTTTCACCGACTTCGCAGATCAACAGGCCGTCATCCGACAGATGCGCGGGCGCGTCGCGCAAGATCGCGAGAGCAAGGTCGAGGCCATCGTCGCCCGCGCGCAGGCCGAGTTCGGGCTCGTGCGCATATTCCCGGGGCAGCGCGTCAGTTTCGGCGTGTGTCACATAAGGCGGGTTGCTCAGGATGAGGTCATATACCTCGCCGGTGAGTGCCGCGAACAGATCCGAGCGCAGCAGGCGCACGTTGCCGGTGTGCAGCCTCGCTACGTTTTCCGCGGCCAAGGCCAGCGCATCCTCGGAGATGTCGGTCGCGTCCACCCGCCAACCCGGGTTGTAGTGCGCAGTGGCGATGGCGATGCAACCCGAGCCGGTGCACAGGTCGAGTGCACGTTCCACCGCGCGGCCGCCAAGCCATGGCTCGAAGCCCGATTCGACCAGTTCCGCGATCGGTGAGCGAGGCACCAGCGCGCGCGCATCGGATTTGAAACTTAGTCCGGCGAACCAGGCCTCGCCGGTCAGGTAGCAGGCCGGGATGCGTTCGAGGATGCGGCGCTCGAACAGGTCTAGCACCGCTTGTTTTTCGACCTGCAGCAGACGCGCCTGGCCGTACGCGGGCCCCAGGTCATGTGGCAGGTGCAAGGCATGCAGTACCAGCTGCGTGGATTCGTCGAGGGCGTTGTCGTAGCTGTGCCCGAAGCTCAGCCCGGCGGCCGCGAAGCGACTGGCACCGAGGCGGATGAAATCGATGATGGTGCGAAGCTCGGCGCTCATGCGGGGCCAGTGCTGCAAAGCAGTCAGTATAACGACCGGACAGTTATAATTGGCGGCATGGATACTCGACGCGTTTGCGGCTTTGCCAGCCGTTCCACCCTGCTGGTGCTGGTCGCGGCTTTGGCGGCCGGCATGGGCTTGTTCGCGGCGCAAAAATACTTCCAGCCACGTGTAAGCGCGCCTGCCCCGGCCCTGGCCGCCGTCCGCGGCATCGATCCGCCGCGCGTGCTGCCCGACTTCAAGCTGCAGCGTGCGGACGGCTCCGCGCTGACCGCGGCGTCGTTGCGTGGCCACTGGACCATTGTCTTCATGGGCTTCACGCATTGCCCGGACCTGTGCCCGACGACGCTTGCCGAGTTGGCGAAGGCACAGCGCAGCTGGCGGTCGATAGCCGCCGCGAGCCGGCCACAGGTGTTGTTCGTATCGGTTGATCCGGAACGCGATACGCCGCAGAAAACCGCCGAGTACGCGCGTTACTTCAGCGGCGACACCATTGCCGCGGGCGGCACTCCTGTCGCGGTCGCCAGCTTTGCGCACGCGCTTGGGCTGGTGTACATGAAGGTACCGCTCGGCAACGGCGACTACACGATGGACCATTCAGCAACGCTGGTGGTTCTGGATGCGCAAGGGCGGCAAGCCGGACTGATCCGCCCGCCCTTCCAGGCTGGGCCTATCGCCGCGGATCTGGCGCGACTGAGCCAGCAGCCATGAGCTCGCGCGAATGAGCCCCTCGGTTTTCATGCAGTACGTGCTGCCGCACCGGCTCCTGTCGCACCTCGCGCGCTTCCTCGCCTACGGCCGCTGGAAACCATGGAAACGCTGGCTGATCCAGTTGGCCGTGTCCAGCTTCCACATCAATGTTGCCGAAGCCGCCAATTCGGACCTGGACAGCTACTCGAGCTTCAACGCGTTTTTCACCCGGGCGCTGAAACCCGGCGCACGCGTGGCCGATCCCGATCCGACCAGCCTGCTGATGCCTGCCGACGGGCGCGTCAGCCAGAGCGGCCGCATCGAGTTGGG
>JAYSXN010000088.1:0-2184 GCA_043717405.1 Gammaproteobacteria bacterium | reverse complement strand
GCGGCCTGGGCGGCAAGCACCAGGGACAGTGCGGCGAGGGGCAGGGCGTTGCGCATCCGGTGCATCCTCAATGTTGGTAGGCGCGCGGCAACGGGCCGGCTTCGCGCAGGTAGCGATCACGCAGCAGGGTCTGGCGCGAGCGCATCGGCATCGACACCCCGCGCATCCACACCGCTTCGGCCAGGCTGCTGACCTCGAGCGGGTCGCCGTCCCATAGCACCAGGTCGGCGATCTTGCCGACTTCGATGCGGCCGAGTTTGTCGCCCACGCCGAGTGCGTCGGCTGGAACACGCGTGATCGCGGCGAGCCCATCGTCCCAGGGCAGTCCGTTGGCTACGGCATTGCCGGCAGCCTGGCGGATGGTGCGTGCGTTCTGGGTTGCGTCAGGAGAAAGCAATGCCACGTGTACGCCGGCATGCGCAAGCAGCGCGGCATTGTCCAGTCGCGATCCCAATTGTTCAAAACTCGACGGCAGGTCTTGCAGCGCGTTGACGAAAACGGTGACGTGGGCGGCTTTCAATTCCGCCGCGACCTTCCAGCCTTCCGAGGCGCCGGCGATGATCGGGTGCAGCGCATGACGCCGGCAGAAGGCCAGCAGCTGGTGGATGTCCGAGGCGCGCTCCACGGCGAACACGATGCGTCCGCTGGTGAGGAAATGTCGCAGCGTTTCCCGGCCGGCGGGCGTCAACAATGCGTAGGGCGATGCGTACGGCGCCAGCCCGCGCGCTTCGCGGATTGCCTGGTCAAGCAACATGTACTGCCCCGCGCGCGAACCGCCGCTGACACCATCGGCGCCCGAGCCCAGGTTGACGTAGAGGACGCGCGCGCCGGTCATCGCCGCCGATGGATCGCCGTCGAGGCGAACCACGCCACCTTGTCCGGCGATGAGGCTGCCACCGTTGTTGGCGGTGAGCACGGTAAAGGTAATTCCGCCCAGGCGCGCGACCGGTATCAGGATCGAGGCGGGATTGAACGCAACCGACACGTCGAACTCAGGACGCATCTGCCCGGAATTGGCGCTGACCAGGTTGAGCGTGCTGTCGATGGTGGTTTTTTCCGAAGACACCTCTTCAAGGCCAATGCCCGACAAGCCGCCGAACAGACCGGGAGTAAGCGCTTTTCCGCCGGCATCGAATGGGGCGACGCCGGCAGGCAACGGCAAGTGTTTACCGACGGCGCGGATGATGCCGCCGCGCACCAGCACGTCGGAATCCTGCAGCGTGCCGCGCGCACCCGCCGTGTGCACGGTTGCATTCCGGACCAGCACGTCCTGCGCCTGCGCGCTGGACATTGCCAGCAGGCAGCAAGCCAGCCAAGCGAGACGCTTCATGGTTTGTCTCCGAAGCCGAGCATGAAGTCCGACACCGGCTGGCGCGACTTGTCGAAGCGGTCGTACAACAAGGCGCCGTCGATGAAGACTTTTTCCGCATGCGCGTAGACGCTGAAGGGAGTGCCGTTCCAGAGCACGACGTCGGCCATTTTCCCAGGCGCAAGCGTGCCGGTCTGAGCGTCAATGCCCAATGCCTTGGCTGGATTGGCAGTGAGCCATCGGATCGCATGTTCGGGCGTGATCGGTATGCCGATGCGGCGCGCGTGGGCAATCATCTTGGCCGCCTCCTGGTTCAGGCGCTGGATGCCCTCGGGTGAATCGGAGTGCACGATCGCGCAGCTATTGGCAGGACGGTCGACCAGCGGCAGGTTTTCCTCGATGCCGTCCAGCGCTTCCATCTTGAAGCCCCACCAGTCGGCCCAGAGCGCTGCGCAAACGCCTTCGGCAGCGAGGCGGTCAGCAAGTTTGTAGGCTTCGACGCCGTGGTGGAAAGCGGCCACCTTGAAGCCGAATTCTTTCGCCAGGTCGAGCATGATCGCCATCTCGTCGGCGCGATAGCAGTGGATGTGCACGCGGATGTCGCCTTTCATGACGCCCATCAGCGTGTCTTTGGCCAGGTCGCGCGTTGGCGGATCGCCCGGTTCGGCCGATTCTTCCTCGTCGTCGTGCCTGCCCCAGCGCGATTTCTTTTTCGGTTCGTCGCCGGACTTGTCGCCCGCAAGATATTTGTCCCAACTGTGCATATAGGCCTGCGCGTCGATGAAGGCGGCGCGGTAGCCGGCGACGTTGCCCATGCGCGTCATCGGCGACCCCCCCTTGCTGCCGTATACGCGCTTGGGGTTTTCGCCGCAGGC
>JAYSXN010000087.1:0-2196 GCA_043717405.1 Gammaproteobacteria bacterium | reverse complement strand
CATCGCCCTGGTCGCCGAACTTCAAGGCGACCGGCTGCACCGGCACGTCGGCGTCGACCGCCGCCTGCAGGATCCGCGCATGGAAGACGCGCAATGTGCGGCCATCACCGGTGCCGCCTTCGGGAAACACGCCGATCGGAAGCCCGTCCCGCATCCGCGCGACCATTTGTTCCATCACGTCGCGCAGCGA
Source organism: Gammaproteobacteria bacterium (assembly GCA_043717405.1). Taxonomy (GTDB): domain Bacteria; phylum Pseudomonadota; class Gammaproteobacteria; order Xanthomonadales; family Xanthomonadaceae; genus Arenimonas. The sequence goes on along the minus strand of JAYSXN010000087.1, from coordinate 2,006 downwards.
ATGGTCGCTGCCGCGACGGTGGTAAATCGTGCCCGCGCGGCTTGCGAGCCAGCCGATCAGCGGCCAGCGGCTGATCTCGTCCTTGGCCACGAAACCCACCGCGTGCTGGCTGTGCATCAGGGTGATGTCGATCCAGCTGACATGGTTGGCGACGAACAATGCCGCGCCGGGCAGCGGGCTGCCATGACGGCGCAGGCGGAATCCAAAGATGCGCAGCAGCCCGGCCGACCAGGCCCGGATCGCGCGATGATCGACGCGTTCGCCACTGCCCAGGCGCAGGCGCGCCACCGGCAGGGCGATCAGAACCAGGGTGACCGGCAACGGCACCGCGATGTGCAGCAGCAGCAACGGCGTGCGCAGCAGGTAGCGCAGCGGCCGCAGCCGGTCGGCGCGCGCAGTAGGTAGCTCGATGATATTTGGGTCGAGCGAGGGCATCGCAGGGATGATGCACGACGCGTCTAGAGCCTGCACTCTGCCGGGGGGCGTGGTCGTCGCTGGCGCAGCGCAGGGCAACGCGACTGTTGGCGGCTCAATCCGCAACAGTCACGCCATGCCGATCACGATGTACGGAACAGGCTCGGCCGCCAGGCATCGCTGACGTAGCTGCGATCGCTCGCGTAGCCGCTGCTGCTGCCGTAGCCGGTGCCGTAGTCGCGGCCGCGACGGCGGTGCATGCGGTCCTGCAGCTCCTCGCGGCGGTTGTCGAGCCACTCCGCGCGACCGACAGTCGCCGGGTCCATGCCGCGTCGGCCGGCTTCGTCGGCGCGGTATTCGCAGAACTCGTTGTAGGCGCTGAGCTCATTCGCGAGATCGCGCGCGCACAGCTCGATCATGATTGCGTCATCCAGATAGCCCAGCACGGGCGTCGAATCCGGAATGATGTCGTCGGGGTTGGAAAAATACTCCAGCGCCGAGAGCACGCGCTGCACGTCCTCGGGGCCCATCGCCCAACCTTCGTCGCGCACCATCGCGATCATCTGGTCCAGCTGGGTCAGGCGCTGCGAAACGAACGGCGGCACGTTGGCCTTGCGGGCGTCCTCGAGCAGGCGCGTCGCCGCTGCGGTGACGTCGGCGACCGACACTGCCGGCGCACCCTTGCGCGACGCCTTCATCGCGGCACTGAATTGTTCGATGTCCTGGTCGGACAGTTCGAGCTGGATCGAAATCGGCATGGCAGTCGGCACGGCTGGGAGGAAAGGGCAGACTAGGCCGAGACGGACCTTTGGTCAATTGGTTGGGCCGCAGGCCCGGGACTGGGGACTGGCATCTGGGGATTGCTGTAAGCATGCAGGCTGCGCGAACAAGCGTCGTTTCTCACTCAGCCCCCAAATCCCAGCCCCGAACCCCGTTCTTGATCAGAGAATCGGTGCAAGTCCAGCACCGAACGCGGTCAGCACGCGCACCGAAAATGCCTTGAATGTGATCTCGGCTTCCGGGAAATCGCCGACCGGTGTCCAGCAGGCGTGGAAATGCGGATCTTCGGGCGGCACTGGTTCGCAATCTGCATTGAGCTCATAGCTGGTCGCATACCGGAACGGCCACAAGTCGAACAGCGGCAGGTTCTCGAACAGCCCGTCGATGCGCCCGTTGGCGCCTGAAACCACCGAATGCGGTCGCCTGGCGATCAGCCATGCGTTCGTCGGCGCGATCTCGCGCTCGATTGCTGCCTGCAACCGCTGCGCCATCACCGCATCGTGGAAGACCAGCACACCCTCGGTGTTGTAGTGGTCCGAGCGCGGCGTGAAATTGTGCGAGCCGATGACCCCGATGTTGCCGTCAATCACTATCGACTTGCCGTGCAGGCTGATGCGCAGGCCAGCGCTGCGCAGCGCAACCGGCCGGGACCCGCTGCCCAGCCCAGGGAACCGGACGGACTCACTCGGCACGCGCATCCTGCGTGGGCGATCCTTGGCGTGCGCGTTCGGCGTCGCCGATTGCGCCACGGCCTGCGGCGCATCCAGCGCGCTGGTCGCGGCCGCGACATCGATCGGCACATCCAATGGATA
>JAYSXN010000086.1:0-2197 GCA_043717405.1 Gammaproteobacteria bacterium | reverse complement strand
AAAGGCGCGGCGCGCGTGTAGCGGCCGAGGTCACCGTAGGATTCGAAGAAGCCATGCGCGGCCGAACCACGCGCGTGGACGACGCGCTCGGGAATGCGCTCGTGGTCGAAGTGCGTAATCTTCTCGCGCAGGATGAAATCTTCAAGCAGGGCCGGGCCGCGCAGGCCGGCCTTGAGCGAGTGCTGGTTGTCGCCGACCGGCACGGCCTGGTTGGTGGTCAGGCGTTGCCCGCTGGCATCCACGCGCACCCGCTCGAGCGGATCCACCGTTGGATTGCCGCCCTCGATTGCCGGCGCGCCGGTCTTTTCGTTCTCGTTGTCCTCGCTGAGCGTGCTGCCAGTGGCCGCGTAGGAAGGCGCTTCCACGGTGATGCCTTCGGGCGGCGCGCTGGCAAATCGGCGGTCATATTCGCGCGACTTGTTCTCATTGAAGGGCATCGCTGCGGCCATGGCTTGCTGGTCCGCCGCCTGTTGAGCTTGTGGATCACCTGGTACCGGTTCGCGGGCGGATGGACCGGTGTCGGTGCTGCGAGCGACCGCCTCGGCGCCTGGCTTTGGCTTTCCGCTCGCTGATTTGGGGCGCGTTGGTTTTCTCGGTGTGGCCATGGTGTCAGATCCTTCTGTCGGCTATGCGTCTGCCCCAGCATAAAATAGGCAGGCGGCGTGCGCGGCCGAGGCAACGATGCAGCGCCTCGCTGGTTCTGCGACCGTTCATTGCCGCGTTCACCTTTCGCATGACTGCGACCGACGGTGGCTGGTGGTAACCTGCACGGCCAATCCACCAGGGCACTCCATGGCCAGTCCTGCCAACCAGAAACCAATCGCGCTCATTGGCGCCCCGACCGACATCGGTGCCGGGCACCGTGGCGCATCGATGGGACCGGAGGCGCTGCGCGTTGCCGGTCTTGCCGAAGCTTTGCGCGAGCGTGGCCTGCAGGTGATAGACAAGGGCAACCTGAGTGGTCCGCTCAATCCCTGGCTGCCACCGGTGGACGGCTATCGGCACCTGCCCGAGGTCGCGGCATGGAACCAGGCGGTCATGGATGCGGTGTATGCAAGCCTTGACGCTGGTGAATTGCCAATACTGCTCGGCGGCGACCATTGCCTGGGCGTAGGCTCCATCACTGCTGTGTCCCGCTACTGCCGGGAGCAGGGCAAGACTCTGCGATTGCTGTGGCTGGATGCGCACGCGGACTTCAATACCTCCCAGGTCACGCCATCAGGCAACGTGCACGGCATGCCGGTCGCCTGCCTGTGCGGCGTGGGACCGGAAGTATTGACCGGACTCGGCGGATCCATGCCGGCCATCGATGCGCGCGACATCCGCCAGATCGGCATACGTTCGGTGGACACCGGCGAAAAACAACTGGTCCGCGAACACGGGCTCGACATCTACGACATGCGTTACATCGATGAGATTGGCATCAAGCGGGCAATGGAAGAAGCGCTAGAGGGCATTGACGACAATACCCACGTGCATGTCAGCTTCGACGTCGACTTCCTGGACCCCGCGATTGCACCCGGCGTCGGAACCACGGTGCCAGGAGGCCCGGATTACCGCGAGGCGCAGCTGGTGATGGAGATGATCGCGGACGCCGGTCACTTGGGATCCATCGACATCGTGGAATTAAACCCCGCATTCGACGACCACAACCGCACTGCGCGGCTGGCGGTGGATCTGGTGGAAAGCCTGTTCGGCAAATCGACGCTGATGCGCGACGCCGGCTGACGGCTGGCCTGAAGCTGAACCTGCGCCTGCAAGCTGACCCGGCGGCTACTCCTCATTCAGGCAAAAAGATTTAAAGTGCATGGGCTATCAACCCCACTGGAGGTCACAATGAAGCGTTTCGTACTCACTTTGCTGCTGCTCAGCTTCACCACTGCCTTCCTGGGCGCGTGCCACACCATGGCTGGCGTCGGCAAGGACGTCAAAGAAGCGGGTGAAGAAGTCCAGGAGACGGCTGAAGGCCACTAAGCCTGCAGGCGATACCGCTGCACTGAAAGGCCGGGCGAACGCCCGGCCTTTTTTTCGTGGGCGGGACGGCTCAGCGCCAGGGATCGGGAACGAATCCGATCGGAAACGGTTGCGGCGCCGGCTCGGCACGATGGGCCGGGAAAATACCGCGCTGCGCCAGCGACTCGACCGAATCGTAGAACAACGCGAGGGTCTGGTTCGGACGGGCGCTGTCTCGTTCGAA
>JAYSXN010000085.1:0-6588 GCA_043717405.1 Gammaproteobacteria bacterium | reverse complement strand
AGCGCCCGGTCGGCGAACTCGGCGGCTATCGACCAGACGTTCACGCATAAAAACGAAGCCCGGCATAAGCCGGGCTTCGAGAATCGCACTGTGGCAAGGATCAGCCTTTGAACGGCTTCGGCTCGGGGGTGGGCTCCGGCTCTGCAGCTGGCACCGGGCAACCGTCCGGACCAAGGGCTTCACCGGCTTGCGAGCCCGGGCACTTGTCGTTGCAGTTGTTGACGCCGTCACCGTCGTCGTCGAGGTCAGCACAGGTCTTCTGTGCAACCGCGACCACTTCTGCGGCCGGGGCCGGCTCGGCGCCGATCGGGAACAGCAGGGTCAAGCCGGCGTAACGGTCGACGTAATGATTGCCGCTGAGGCCTTCGTTGTCACCGTCATAGCGCAGGCCGAACTCGCCACGCAGGCTCGGCCAGCCGAGGTCGGCCTGGATACCCACGCCAACCAGCGCGGCAACGTTGGTGCCGCTGCGGCTCTTGCTGTAGCCCAGCGAGACCGGCTGCCTCTGCGTGCCGTCGCCATGGTGCTGCGCGCCAATGCCGGCGGCAATGTACGGGTTCCAGCTGCGGCCTTCGTGGATGAAGTGATAGCGACCGACAAGCTCGAGGCTCGTCATTTCCCAGTTGCGCTCTTCCGGAGTCAGGGCGGGCGGGATGATCGCTTCATGGTCCAGCTGCGGGTTGGTGCCCCACAGCTCGGCATCGATGGAGACGTTCGGCGAGATGAACTTGCCGAAACCCAAGGTGCCATAAACCTCGTCCTTGACGCCGCGGTCATTGTCGAACATGCCCAAGCCGGCGCCGACGGTCACATAGAAGCGGTCATCGTAGCTCTGGGCCATTGCAGATTGGGCCAAGCTCATGCCAGCCAGCAGGGCGCAGCACAGAAGTTTCTTCTTCATATTCAACTCCAGATAGTACTTATTTAGAAAGTTCACTTCGGTAATTGGCCAGGCAACTGCCATGCCATACCACGTAACGTCCGTGTTCCTGGGAGCGTTAACGGCAATATAACGATCTCAGCTGAATGGTGCAAGAATATTAGACCGAAAACAGGTCCAGGAGTCGATGGACGGGAAGCGCGTCCAGGGCCTGTCTGTCGGCCGCCAGCGCCAAGATCTGCTGCACCCTGCGCGCCGGCAACTGCACGGCCAGGGCAGCCGCGAACTTGTTTAGCAGTACCGGCACGCCTTCAGCCCGGCGCTTGCGGTGTCCGATCGGGTAGTCAATGGACACCTTGTCGGTGCTGGAACCGTCTGTGAAGTGAACCTGAATGGAGTTTCCGATGTAGCGTTTGGCCGGATCGAAGTAGTCCCGCGTGAACTCCGGGTTTTCCACGACCTGCATTTTTGCCCGTAGCAGGTCGATCCGCGGGTCGGCCGCCACCGCGTCGCCGTAGTCTTCGGCAGTCAGGCGGCCAAACAGCAAGGGCACGGCAATCATGTACTGTAGGCAATGGTCGCGGTCGGCGTAGTTGGCCAGGGGCCCGGTCTTATCGATGATGCGGACTCCCGCTTCCTGGGTCTCGATCATGATCCGCTCGACCTGGTCGAGGCGGCCCAGCACTTCCGGGTGCAACTGCATGGCGCACTCCACCGCCGTCTGGGCATGGAATTCGGCCGGGTAGCTGATCTTGAACAGGACATTTTCCATTACATAGCTGCCGAAACCGCGCTCGAACTCGAAAGCCTTGCCCCTGAACGCCACATCGTAAAAGCCCCAGGTCTTGGCGGTGAGTGCGCTCGGGTAGCCGGCGCAGCCCTTTAGGGCGTTCAACGCATGCGTCACTGCGCGGCGGCAGGCGTCACCGGCGGCCCAGCTTTTTCGTGGCCCGGCGTTGGGCGCATGGCGGTAGGTGCGCAGCGCGCCGCCATCTATCCAGCTGTTCGAAACGGCATTGATGATCTCATCCCGGCCGCCGCCCAGCATGCCGGTGACAACCGCCGTGGAGGCAAGCCGCACCAGGATCACGTGGTCCAGGCCGACCCGGTTGAAGCTGTTGTTCAAGGCGTACACGCCCTGGATTTCATGGGCCTTGATCGCGGCCTTGAGCACGTCGCCGACCAGCACGGGGGCGCCGCCTTCGCGCAACGCCTTGCGGCTCAGGTAATCGGCCACGGACAGGATGGCGCCGAGGTTGTCGGACGGGTGGCCCCATTCGGCGGCAAGCCAGGTGTCGTTGAAATCCAGCCAGCGGATCTGCACGCCGAGGTTATAGGCCGCCTGTACCGGATCGAGCTCGAAGGACGTGCCGGGCACCTTGACGCCGCCGGCCATGGTCGCGCCCGGCACCAGCGGACCGAGGTGCTTCACGCACTCCGGGTGGCGCATCGCCATCATTGCGCAGCCGAGTGAATCGAGCAGCATGTAGCGCGCGGTATCCATCGCCTCGCTTGAATCAATCTGGTAGTCGACCACGTAGTTGGCGATGTCGACCATCGCCTGGTCGGGATCCGGGCGTGCGGCGGAACGGATGTCGTGCGAACTCATGGGCGGTTTCCAGGCGGTGAGGATCAGCCGCGCATTTTGCCAGATCAGCGCTGTGCACACTTGTTTGTATTGCCGGCGTCGGGCATGGTTCCGGCATCCCTACGCCTGCGTATCCCATGCCTTCCGAGACCTATCCGCATCTGTTCGCGCCGCTCGACCTGGGCTTTTGCACGCTGCCAAACCGTGTGCTCATGGGATCCATGCACACGGGCCTGGAGGACCGCAGCAGGGATTTCCCGAGGCTGGCCGCGTATTTCCGCGAACGCGCCGAAGGTGGCGTCGGACTGATGGTCACCGGCGGGATTTCGCCCAACCTGGTGGGCTGGCTGAAGCCATTCGCCGCGAAGCTGAGCTGGCCTTGGGAAATCCACAAGCACCGCATCGTCACCAGCGCCGTGCACGCCGCTGGTAGTCGCATCTGCATGCAGATTCTGCATGCGGGCCGCTACGGTTATCACCCCCTGACGGTTTCATCCTCGCCATTGCAGGCGCCGATCAATCCGTTCAAGCCGCGCGGCTTGAGCAGCTGGGGCGTGGAACGCCAGATCAACGCTTTCGTCAACTGCGCGCGCCTGGCGCGGGAAGCCGGTTACGACGGCGTCGAGGTGATGGGCTCGGAAGGTTATCTGATCAACCAGTTCCTGTCGGCGCGCACCAACCTGCGCAATGACGCCTGGGGCGGAAGCGCGGAAAAACGCATGCGTTTCGCCGTGGAAATCGTGCGCCGCATCCGCGAAGCGGTCGGCCATGACTTCATCATCATCTACCGTCTGTCGATGCTCGAACTGGTGCCCGACGGCTCGGGTTGGGATGAAATCGTCGCTCAGGCGCAGGCCATTGAAGCCGCCGGCGCGACGCTGATCAACACCGGTATTGGCTGGCATGAAGCCCGCGTGCCGACCATAGCCACCTCGGTGCCGCGTGCCGCGTTCGCCGGCGTCACGGCCAAGCTGAAACCGCGGGTCACGCTGCCGCTGATAGCGACCAATCGCATCAATATGCCGGAAGTCGCCGAACGCGTGCTGGCGCTAGGCGAAGCGGACATGGTTTCGATGGCGCGTCCGCTTCTTGCCGATCCGCAATGGGTAAACAAGGCACGCACCGGTCGCCGGGCGCAGATCAACACCTGCATCGCCTGCAACCAGGCTTGCCTCGACCATGCCTTTGAAAACAAGAATGCCAGTTGCCTGGTGAATCCGCGCGCCTGCGCTGAAACGCAACTGCGTTACCTGCGCACCACGCAACCGAAGAAGATCGCCGTGGTCGGCGCGGGGCCGGCGGGCATGGCTTGTGCGAGCGTGCTCGCAGAGCGCGGCCACGTTGTAACTCTGTTCGAATCGGCCAGCGAAATTGGCGGCCAGTTCAACCTGGCGCGCAGGATTCCGGGCAAGGAGGAGTTTTCGGAAACACTGCGTTATTTCGCCACGCAACTGCAGTTGCATGGCGTGAAGCAGGTACTCGGGCAACGGGTCGCTGCCGCCGAACTCATCGTCGGCGGCTATGACGAGATCGTCCTGGCAACCGGGGTCACTCCGCGCGAGGTCAGCTTCCCAGGTGCGGGACACCCGAAAGTATGCAGCTATGTCGAGGTGATCGCGGGCATGGTGCAAGTTGGCGAACGCGCCGCAGTGATCGGCGCGGGTGGCATTGGTTTTGATATTGCCGAGTTTCTCGTGCAGGACGCGCCCTCGCCCACCCTCGACCCGTCGCGCTGGATGAAGGAATGGGGTGTGCGCCCGGACTTTGAAGGGCCGGGCGGCTTGAGGCCTGCGAAATTCGAAGCGCCCGCGCGCAAGCTTTGGCTGCTCCAGCGCAGCGCCGGCAAGCCCGGCGCTCGCCTCGGCAAGACCACGGGCTGGATACATCGGGCTGCCTTGAAGCACAAGGGCGTTGTCGCTATGAGCGGCGTTGAATACCTCGGTGTTGATGACGAGGGTTTGCGCATTCGCGTGCAGGGGCTCGAGCAATTGTTGCCGGTGGATCACGTGGTGGTCTGCGCAGGACAGGAGCCGATGCGCGAACTGTTGCCGCCTCTTCAAGCTGCATCGAAGGTTGTGCATGTGATTGGCGGCGCCGATGTCGCCGCCGAGCTCGACGCCAAGCGCGCGATAAGCCAAGGCTGCAGGCTGGCGTCGACGCTCTGAAAGCGCGGGGTCGCCATAAACGAACCTGAACGTTCATTCAGGGTTATCAGTGCGAACTCGGGTAGGATGCGCCGCTGAAACGGCCTGGGCACCAGGCCATCCACGGCTCCGCGACATGGCATCGCAGGGTTTCCGCGCAGGCCAACACGATCCCTGCCCAGGAATGCGAGCCCCGCTCGTCCATCCCCAACACGTAAGGCCGAAACCACTCGCAACGCATCTGGCGTTGCGCCGGAGCGCTTCATGCGCGCATGGCTTCGGCAAGCGAGAAGAAGGATCTGCCGATGAAGCTGTCGTTCCTGATGTGGCTGGCCAGCCTGTTGCCGCAACCCGCCGCCGACCCGCTATGCCTGGCCACCACGGTCTATCTGGAAGCGCGGGACCAGTCCAGGCTTGGCCAGCGTGCGGTTGCGGAGGTTGCGCTGCGGCGCAAGGAAGATGGCCGCTGGGGCGACTCGGTTTGCGCCGTGGTCACCGCGCCCAAGCAATTCGCACCCAGCCTCGTCAACCCGAACATCCGCCTGGGCTCGGTCCAGGACTGGCAGGCTGCGGTCGACGTGGCCTTTGCCGCGCAGAAGGACTGGGCGCGGCCGATAGGCGATCGACACGAGGTCGTGCCTGGCGCCAGCCATTTCGCCGCGCTCGATCAAGCACAACCGGCGTGGCGTCACTACCCGACCGTCGCAACGATCGGTTCGCATACCTTCTACCGCGTGGACCGCTTGACGCACTGAGCCGGAACGCCGCGCCTGTTACGGGCGCTTGTCGATCGGTACGAACTCGCGGTCTTCGGGACCAATGTAGGTCGCGCTCGGCCGGATGATCTTGCCGTCGCTGCGTTGCTCCATGACGTGCGCGGACCAGCCACTGGTGCGGGCAATGACGAACAATGGCGTGAACATCGCGGTCGGTATGCCCAGCATGTGATACGCCGATGCGCTGTACCAGTCGAGGTTGGGGAACATCTTCTTGGTTTCCCACAGCACGTTTTCGATGCGCTCGCTGACCTCGAAGAGGTTCTTGTTGCCGCCCTCGCTGCACAGTTGCCGCGACAGCTCCTTGATGATCGGGTTACGCGGGTCACCGACCGTATACACCGGATGCCCAAAGCCAATGATCACTTCCTTGCGCTCCACGCGCGCACGCACGTCGGCCTCGGCAAGATCGGGATTGTCGTAGCGGCTGATGATCTCCATCGCCACTTCGTTGGCGCCGCCATGCTTCGCCCCGCGCAGCGCACCAATCGCGCCGGTGACGCAGCTGAAGATGTCCGAGCCTGTGCCGGCGATCACGCGTGCGGCGAATGTGCTCGCGTTGAACTCATGCTCGGCATACAACACCAGCGAGCGGTCCAGCGCGCGCTCGTGCAACGCGCTCGGCGCGGCATCATGCAGCAGGTGCAGGAAATGCGCAGCAATGCTGTCATCGTCGGTCTCGCAATCGATGCGCCGGCCATTGCGGGTGAAGTGCCACCAGTACAGCAGCATCGAGCCGAAGCTGGCCATCAGCCGGTCAGCAATGTCGCGCGCCTCCCATTCGGCGTGGCCTTCGCGTTCGGGCAGCACCGTGCCCAGCATCGAACAGCCGGTGCGCAACACATCCATGGGATGCGCGTTCGCCGGCACCAGTTCCAGCGCCTCGCTCACGATCGCCGGCAAGCCGCGCAGCCGGCGCAATTTTGCGCGATAAGCTTTCAATTGTGCCGCATTGGGCAGGTTGCCATGCACGAGCAGATGCGCGACTTCCTCGAAGCTGGCGTGTCCGGCGAGATCCTTGATGTCATAACCGCGGTAGTGCAGGTCGTTACCGCTGCGGCCCACGGTGCACAGGGCGGTGTTGCCGGCCGGCGTGCCGCTGAGCGCGACGGACTTCTTCGGCTTGGGCGCGATCGTGTCGTTCATCGAAACTGCTCCTGGCTCATTCATGGCTATCGCCCTGGTCGGCGAACAAGGCAT
>JAYSXN010000084.1:0-6601 GCA_043717405.1 Gammaproteobacteria bacterium | reverse complement strand
TGTTCTGCAACGGCATCCTGAAGTACGGGTCCGAGCCTCAGAAGCAGCTGTACGTGCGCGCCATCGCCGAGGGCCGCGAGATCGGTGCCTTCGCGCTGACCGAGCCGCAATCGGGTTCCGACGCGACCGCGATGCGTTGCCGAGCCGTGCGCCAGCGCGATGGCAGCTTCGTCATCAATGGCAAGAAAAGCTGGATCACGTCCGGCCCGGTGGCACGCTACATGGTCCTGTTCGCGCTGTCGGACCCGGACAAGGGCGCGCGCGGCATCAGCGCATTCATGGTCGACACGACCAAGCCCGGTTTTTCGCGCGGCAAGACCGAGCCCAAGCTCGGCATCCGTGCCTCGGCGACCTGCGAGGTCGAGTTCGCCGACTACGTGGCCAGCGCCGATGAAGTGCTGGGCCAGGAGGGCGAGGGCTTCAAGATTGCCATGGGCGTGCTCGACGCCGGGCGCATCGGCATTGCCTCGCAGGCGATCGGCATCGGCCGCGCGGCCTACGAGGCTACGCTTGCGTACGCGCGGGAGCGCAAGGCCTTCGGCGTGCCAATCGGTTCCTTCCAGATGACGCAATCGAAAATCGCCGACATGAAGTGCAAGCTCGATGCGTCCTTGCTGCTGACCTTGCGCGCGGCCTGGACCAAGCAGCAGGTTGAAGCCACCGGGGGCCGCTTCAGCACCGAGGCCGCGGTGGCGAAGCTGACCGCATCCGAGGCGGCGATGTGGATCACCCATCAGGCCGTGCAGGTGCACGGTGGCATGGGCTATTCCAAGGAGATGCCGCTCGAGCGCTACTTCCGCGACGCGAAGATCACCGAGATCTACGAGGGAACCAGCGAAATCCAGCGCCTGGTCATCGCCCGCAACGAAACCGGGCTGCGCTGACGGAGCTTTGCGCAGCTATAATTTCGCACTTTTTCAAGCCACATCGAGACGACGTCCAATGAGTGTCCTGCTCGCCCCCGTGGTAACCCTCGAGTCGATCCAGGCCGCCGCGCGCGCGCTGGTCCCGGCCTCGCTACTGCCCGACCTGCAGACCTTCATAAAGGCCTTCTACGCGCGCCTGCCTGGTGAAGAACTCGCGCTGCGCGGTGCTGAAGAGTGGGCGGCCATCGCCTGGAGCAATAGGCAATTCGCCGAGCAGCGCCGGCCGGGCGAGGCGAGCATTCGCGTGTTCAACCCGGCTGCCGATTCGGGCCTGGGCCACGGCCATTCGGTGGTGCAGATCGTCAACGACGACATGTCCTTCCTGGTTGATTCGGTGGGCATGGTCATTGCCCAGCAGCAACTGGCGACCTATGGGATCATGCACCCGGTGTTCAAGGTGCGGCGGGACGCGCAAGGCCTGCTGTTGGGCGTGGGCGAGGGCAACGCCGAATCACTGATCCACCTGGAGATCGACCGGCTCCCCGGCGCTGCGGAAATGCAAGCCCTGCAGGCGAGCATCGCCAGCGCGCTTGCCGACGTGCGTTCGGCGTTCGGCGACTGGCAGGCGATGCGCGCCAAGATGCTGCAGATTGCCGATGAACTTGCGCAACGGCAGATGCCGGTCAGCCCGCAGGTGCGCGAAGAAGCGCGTGAGTTCCTGCAATGGGCGGCCGAGGATCATTTCACCTTCATCGGTTATCGCGAGTACGAGGTCACCGAAAACTCCGGGCAGCGGCAGCTTGCCGCAGTCAGCGGCACGGGCCTGGGCATCATGCGCGGCAGCGAGGCCACCAAGCCGCGCCCGCTGACCGGACTTGCCGCAACCGACCTGCCGGCAGGCGCGACGGTCGAGCCGTTGATACTGACCAAGACCAATGCCCGCTCGACCGTGCACCGTCCGGGCTACATGGACTATATCGGCGTACTCAAGTTCGATGCTTCCGGCCGCGCCGTTGCCGAGCAGCGGTTCCTCGGCCTGTACACCTCCAGCGCCTATAACCGCCGGCCCTGGGAAATCCCGCTGGTCAGGCAGCGCCATGAAGCGGTGATGGCCGCATCCGGCCTCGGCGACACCAGCCATAGCGGCAAGGCGCTGCGCCACATCCTCGAAACACTGCCGCGCGATGAATTGTTCCAGTCCAGCATCGAGGAACTGACCAGCACCTGCATGGGCATCCTCGGCTTGCAGGAGCGCGCACGCACGCGCCTGTTCCTGCGCCGTGATCGCCATGGGCGATTCTATTCCGCGCTGGTGTACATTCCGCGCGATCGCTTCAGCAGCGAAGTGCGCCAGCGCATCGAATCGATGCTGATGGTCGAGTTGCATGGCGAGCGCCTTGACACGAGCGTGCAGATTGGCGAATCGCCACTGGCGCAGTTGCACCTGCTGATCCGTCCGCGCAGCGGCGAGACGATAAGCATCGACCCGGTCCGGCTGGAGGCCGAACTGGTACGCATCGTGCGCAACTGGCACGACGAATTGCGCGATCGCCTGGTGCAATTGCATGGCGAGGAAGCCGGCACGCGGCTGGCCAATCGTTACGGCAAGGCACTGCCGGCCGGCTACGTCGAGTCGGTGACGCCGGAGCTCGCGGCCAGCGACGTCTGGCAGGCCGCGTCCCTGCAAGACGCCAATGACCTGCACCTGTCGCTGTATCACAGCACCGATGGTGGCTTGCGTTTCAAATTGTTCCGCCTGGGCAAGGAAATCGCTCTCTCCGACGCGCTGCCCATGCTCGAAAACCTGGGCCTGCGCATCAACAGCGAGCATCCCTACGAGCTGGACCTCGACGATGGCCGCGTGGTCATCCAGGATTTCGAGGTCGAGCCTGCTGGAAAAGTCGATGTCGCGACCTCTCGCGCGCGCTTCGAGGACGCCTTCGCGGCGATGTGGCGCGGCGATGCCGAGAGCGATGGTTTCAACCGGCTGATCCTCGCCGCCGGCCTGGGCTGGCGGCAGGTGGCGATGTTGCGTGGTTACTGCAAATACCTGCAGCAGACCGGTGTGACGTTTTCGCAAAGCTACATGGAACACACGCTGGCGAACTATCCGCTGGTAGCGCGCTTGCTGGTGGAGTTGTTCGAGGCGCGTTTCGAGCCTGGCCGCGACGTCAAGGCCGACCGCAAGACCTGCGATGCGCTGCGCGTGTCACTGACCGCCATAGTGCCGATCGAACAGCGCCATGAGCTCAACACGATCCTTGAAGAAATGGGCGCGGACCGCGCGCTCGACCGCGGCTCGCAGGTCGACGCCTGCATGGACGCGCTGGCGATCATGCTGGAAAAAGTCTCGAGCCTGGACGAGGACCGAATCCTCCGCGCCTTCATGGCCGTCATCAATGCGACCTTGCGCACCAGTTACTTCCAGAAAAAGGGCGAAAGCAACACGCACCGCGATTACATCAGCTTCAAGTTCGATCCGCTGAAAGTGCCGGACCTGCCGAAGCCGCGTCCATTCCGGGAAATATTCGTGTATTCGCCGTCGGTGGAAGGCGTGCACCTGCGCTTCGGGCCGGTTGCCCGCGGCGGCTTGCGCTGGTCGGACCGGCGCGAGGATTTCCGCACCGAAGTGCTGGGCCTTGTCAAAGCGCAGATGGTCAAGAACACGGTGATCGTGCCGGTGGGTTCGAAGGGCGGTTTCTTCGTCAAGAAGTCGCCACCCGGTGGTGACCGCGACGCGGTGCTGGCCGAAGGCATCGCCTGCTACAAGCGCTTCATCAACGGCCTGCTCGACATCACCGACAACCTGGTTGATGGCGCGGTGGTGCATCCGGTGGACGTGGTCCGGCATGATGGCGATGACCCGTACCTGGTCGTGGCCGCCGACAAGGGCACCGCTACGTTTTCCGACATTGCCAACGGTATTTCCGCCGAGCATGGCTACTGGCTCGGCGATGCCTTCGCTTCCGGCGGTTCGGTCGGTTATGACCACAAGGGCATGGGCATTACCGCGAAGGGCGCATGGGAGTCGGTCAAGCGGCATTTCCGCGCGCTCGGCCGCGATTGCCAGAGCCAGGACTTCACCGTGGTCGGCATCGGCGATATGTCAGGCGACGTTTTTGGCAATGGCATGTTGCTGTCGCGGCACATCCGCCTGCTGGCGGCGTTCGATCACCGGCACATCTTCCTGGATCCCGATCCGGACACCGCTAAATCTTTCGCCGAACGCGAGCGTATGTTCAAGCTGCCGCGCTCGAGCTGGGACGATTACGACAAGGGCCTTGTCTCCGAGGGCGGCGGTGTATTTCCGCGAACGGCCAAGACTATTCCGGTGAGCGCGCAACTGCGCAAGGCACTGGACATTGCCGGCGACGCCGAGCACATGCCGCCGAACGAGCTGATGAACGCCATCCTCAAGGCGCCGGTGGACCTGCTGTGGAATGGCGGCATCGGCACTTACGTGAAAGCGGCGACCGAAGCGCACACCGACGTTGGCGACCGCGCCAACAACGGCCTGCGCGTCAACGGCATCGAACTGCGTTGCCGGATGGTGGGCGAGGGCGGCAACCTGGGCATGACCCAGCGCGGGCGCATCGAGGCCGCGCACCACGGCGTGCTGCTCAATACCGATTTCATCGACAACTCGGCGGGCGTTGACACATCGGACCACGAGGTCAACATCAAGATCCTGCTGGGCGCGCTGGTCAAGCGCGGCGAACTCGATATGGCACAGCGCAATACCCTGCTCGCGAGCATGACCGACGAAGTCGGCGAGCTGGTACTCAACGACAACTACCGGCAGAACCAGGCGATCAGCCTGATGGAAGCGATGAGCGCGTCGCGGGTTGGCTCGTTTGGCCATTTCATCCGCACGCTGGAAGCGCAAGGCCTGCTCGATCGCGGCATAGAATTCTTGCCCACCGATGCCGAACTCAGTGACCGCAAGTCGCGTGGCGCGGGCCTCACCCGGCCGGAGCTGTCGGTGCTGTTGTCCTACGACAAGATCGTCATCTACAACCAACTGCTCGACTCCGACGTTCCGGAAGACCCGCACTTGTCCAGGGAGCTGGTGCGCTATTTCCCGCGGCCGCTGCAGCAACGCTACACCGCCGACATGGAGAACCATCGCCTGCGACGCGAGATCATCGCCACCGCGGTGACCAACTCGATGGTCAACCGCATGGGCGCAACGTTCTTGCAGCGCATGCAGGAAGACACTGGCGAAACCGCGGCACAGATTGCCAAGGCCTATAGCATCAGCCGTGAAGTGCTTGGTGCGCGCGAGTTCTGGTCGGGCATCGACGAGCTCGACCTGAAGGTCACCGAGGCGGCGCAGATTTCCGCGCTTACCGCGCTGTGGCACCTGCAGCGCAACATGACGCGGTGGCTGCTGAATCGCCCCGGCGAGGTGCTGGTCATCGCCAATATGGTCGAGCGCTACGCGAAGCCGATGATGGCCTTGCGTGAAGTGCTGCCGCGCATCTTGCCGCCGGCCGCGCGCGCCGCGCTGCAGGCCGACCTGGAACTGTGGCAGAAGCAGGGCTTCCCGCCAGCGCTGGCCCAGGGTCTCGCCTGCCTGCCGTACCTCACATACGGCTTCGACGTGATCGAGGTGGCGCTGGAGCGCAATTTGCCGGTCGCCGACGCCGGACAGGTGTACTTCGCGTTGTCGGATGCATTGCACGTCAAGTGGCTCATGGACAGCGTCGAGAAACTCCCCGTCGAGGGCCGCTGGCATGCGCAGGCGCGTGGCGTGCTGCGCGACGAGTTGCAGGCGCAGCAACGATCCCTGGTGGGCACCGTACTTGGCTCGTCGACCGAAAGCGCGCCGCCCGATGAACTGGTCCGCCGCTGGCTGGCCCGTGACGACGCGGCGCTGAAATACACGCTGAGCATGTTCGGCGACATGCGCAACCTGCGCAGCATGGATTTCGCGACGCTGTCGGTGGCGGTGCGCCGCCTAGCGCAGATTGCCTCGGTGGGTGCGCGCAGCGGGTGAGGTAAGCTCGGAGGCAAACCAGGATGCAAGCCATGAACCTTCCGGCCGCGCCGAAGATCGCCTTCCTCGCCAGTATCGCACCTGAAGCTCAGGCGGCGTTGCAAGCCCTGACTGCCGTGCATCGGCAGCACTTGCCGGGCGACGCCGACGTGTTATGCGCGCTTGGCGGCGACGGCTTCATGCTGCAAAGCCTGCACCTGCACGGTGGACTGGGCGTTCCTGTGTTCGGCATGAAGCTCGGCGCGGTCGGGTTCCTGATGAACCAGTATCGCGAGGATGGCCTGCTCGAGCGCCTCGCCCAGGCGGAACCGGCCGTGCTGCGCCCGCTGGAAATGGTGGCCATTACCGAAGCGGGGACCACGCTGTCGCTGCTGGCCTACAACGAGGTGTCCTTGCTCCGGCAGACGCGGCAGACCGCGCATCTGCGCGTGCACCTCAATGGCCGTGTACGGCTGGAGGAACTGGTCTGCGATGGCGCGCTGGTCGCCACGCCGGCGGGCAGCACGGCTTACAATTTTTCCGCGCATGGTCCGATCCTGCCGCTGGGATCGGCAGTGATTGCACTGACGCCGATTGCAGCGTTCCGGCCCAGGCGGTGGCGCGGCGCCTTATTGCGCGCAGACACTGAAGTGCGTCTCGAGATCCTTGATCCCTACAAGCGCCCGGTCAGCGCCACCGCCGATTCGCACGAGGTGCGCAATGTCATGGAAGTGAGCGTGCGCGAATCGCGCGATCG
>JAYSXN010000083.1:0-2204 GCA_043717405.1 Gammaproteobacteria bacterium | reverse complement strand
GCATCATTCGCTCCGACGGCCGCATCGCATTCCCAGCCGACCATCCGCAGTTCGACGCACAGCAGCAGCGCCTGCGTGCCGAAGGCGTGCTGGTGAGGAATGGTCGCGTGCTCGGGCTGCGCGCGGCGCCCACGCTGGATGAGATGTTGTGGTCGCAGATATGACTGCGGCGGCGCGACGGCCGCACGTTATCATTGCCGCTGGACCAGACCGGATAATTTCGTGAATTCACCGCCCCCCGTCACCCGCGCCTTGCTGATCGCCATGGCCATCGGCTTCCTGCTGCAACAGTTCATGGGCGAGTGGCTGCAGCTGTGGCTTGCACTATGGCCGCTGGGCGATTTCGTCATCGGCGCCTCCGCCGACGGCTTGCCGGTGTCGGTTGGGTTCCAGCCCTGGCAGCTGATCACCTATGGTTTCCTGCACAACGACATGATGCATCTGTTCTTCAATGCGCTCGCTCTGTACCAGTTCGGAATGCGCGTGGAATACACGCTTGGGACCAAGCGTTACGCGATTTTCTTTTTCACCTGCCTGGCCGGAGCAGGCCTGTGCCAGCTGCTGGTGCAGGGCATCATGATGGGGATGGGCGGGTCCCCCGCCGCGACGATTGGCGCCTCGGGCGGCGTATACGGGCTGCTGCTGGCCTATGCGATGTTCTTCCCGCATGAGCGCGTCATGTTGCTGCTGCCACCGATCCCGATGTCGGCGCGGACCATGGTGATTGGCTTCGGCGTCATCGAACTCGTGCTCGGCGTCACCGGAACCGCCGCGGGCATCGCGCACTTCGCGCACCTGGGCGGCATGTTGTTCGGCTGGCTGCTGCTGCGTTACTGGCGGCGCAAGCCACCGGCGAAGAACCCGCGTGCGCCAGGGTTGCGCATCGTGCGTTGAGCGCCTTAGCGCCGTAGCGACAGAAAATCCGCGCTAGTCACCAGGCGCAGCGAATCCAGCCTGGGCCTGGAAGTCGGCAACAGCGCCAGCAACTGGGCGCGCTCCTCATGCAACACCTTGATTTCCTCCGGGCGGACCGAGGCGTTGACGGCGGCAAGGCCTTCGATGCGCTGGATCTCGGCTGACAGCAACTGGTCGGCTGCGCGCATGGCTGCGTCGGCCAGCGACTGGCAACGCAGTACGCTGTCCTCGCGGGCGCGCTCCAGCATTGGCGGCACCAGAGCACTTAGCACTTTGCGCATCGGCGAGATATCGTACTGGCGATCGCCAGCCCGCACGCTGGCGCGTTCGTTCGGGCTGAAGTCGGGACGTAGTTGCAACTTCGTATCCACCGCAACCTGCACGGGCAACGGTGGCATGAAGCGTTCGATGTTCAATGCGGCCGGAGCAATGCACTCGAGCACGAACACCGCCTCGAGGATGGCGGTGCGCGGCGGCAGGCTGTCATCGATCAGGAAGGCGGCATTGCCGGTTTCACCGGATACCAGCATCTCCTGCGCCGACAGCAGCATCGGGTGGTCCGCACGCAGGTAGAGCAGGTCGTCGCGGCCTAGCGCCGTGGCTCGGTCAAAGGTTGCCGAGCGTGCGCCGCCCTTGAGCTCGGGGAAACCTTCGACGGTCAAATATTCCGGATCCAGCAGCCATACCTGCGGTGCGAGCGGCTCGGCATGGATGCCGAAAGCTTCCAGCAGGCGCAGCGGGTACTCGTCATGGGCCTGCTCCTCGTCGTCGCTACGCAGCGCGTCAAGCAGGGTGCCGCCAGAGACCGCTGGCCGGCTGCCGATTTCCAGCAGGCGGTCGCGGCCTTGGGCAATCACCAGCGACAATTGCTCGTGCGCGGCGCGGCTGCGCAGCAGCAGATCCTCCAGCGAAGGACCGCGGCTCTCCACGTCCTGCGCAACCAGTTGCAGCAGTTCGCGGCCGAACTGTCGCAGCAGCTCCCGGCCATCGGCCACCACCTGCGTGAATGCATCGAGGCCCTCGTGCATCCAGCGCAGCAACACCTGCTGCGCACTGCCGTCCACCGCCGCCACGTGCAGGTTCACATCGCCGAGCTGGCCGATGCGGTCGAGGCGACCGATGCGCTGCTCGAGCATGTCCGGGTGGAAGGGCAGGTCCCAGAAGATGAGGTGCTGCGCAAACTGGAAGTTGCGGCCCTCGGCGCCGATTTCCGAAGCAATGAGCAGGCGCGCGCCTTCCGGGTCGGCGAAGTAGGCGGCGTTGCGATCGCGCTGCAACAGGTTCATGTC
>JAYSXN010000082.1:0-6647 GCA_043717405.1 Gammaproteobacteria bacterium | reverse complement strand
GCGGCCGGTACGGAACCGGCTGCGGACGTCCAGCAGGTCGTGGAAGAACTTGAAAACCAGCTGCGCGAAGCCAGGCAGGAGCTTGAGGTCGCCAAGGCGGAATTCGCGACCGGCAGTGCCGCGGCCGCCGAGGCGCTGCAGGCGGAGTCTGAAGCGATCCAGCTTTACCTGCATCGGCAGATCGAGGCACTCAACGAGCAGTTAAGCTCATCGACCGACCTGGTTGCGCAAATCCAGGAGAAGCATCGGATGGAACTCGACGCTGCGCTGGAGGCCAAGCGCAGCGCGGAGGCATCGGTGCGTGCCCGATTTGGAGAAACAGCGCTACTCGGCCGCAAACTGATCGATCTGCAAGAGCAGTTGGCTGCGAAAACGGCGAGCATCGAGCAGCAACAAGTCGATCGCGAGCGCTTGGAATCGGAGCTGGAATCGAAGCTGGAGTTGGCGCAGTCCGGACGGCAGCAGGCGGAAAAGGCCGCACAGGACGCGGAGTCGCGACTCGATGAAATCCTTCAGAGCAAGTCGTGGCGGGCGACCGCCTTCCTGCGGTCGTTCCGCGGCGGCTCACGGGCTGCAAAGCCAGCGCCGCAGGCGGCCTTGCCCGCACCTGACGCCATGACCGAAGAACAGGAGCGCGATGCCCAGGTCATCCGCAACTCCGGGCTGTTCGATTCAAACTGGTATTTGCAGCGCTACGCCGACGTTGCCCAGTCGGGTACCGAGCCGGTCCGGCATTATGTCGAGAACGGTGCGCGCGAGTTGCGTGATCCGGGTCCGGGCTTCAGCACCCGCGCCTACGTCAAGGCCTACCCTGACGTGCTTGTGGCCGGGCATAACCCGCTTGTGCACTACCTGAAGTTTGGACGCGCCGAAGGCCGAACTGTCGAGAGGTCGATTTGACTGGCGTGACAACCGGCGCGCTGCCATGCGTGTAGCCATCGTTGGCGGTGCCGGCTTCATTGGCTGCGCGGTAGCCGGGGCACTGGCCCAGCGCGGCTGGCAGCCGATGTTGCTCGACAGTGCCACACGCCTGGCACGCGTCGTCGACTTCCAGCCGGAAGTGCCGCGTCGAGAGTTCGACTTTTCGGCAGATGCCCACGCCGCGAGTGCCATCGACGGCGCCGACGCCGTGATCCATCTCGGCTGCACCACTGATCCGGCGCGCTCGATGTCATCGCTGGCCTTCGATTCCGATTCCAACATCGGGCCGAGCCTGCGCTTATTCGAGGCCGCGGTTCGCGGCGGCGCGCGCCGCGTGATTTTCGCGTCCAGTGGCGGCACCGTATACGGGGCACCATTGCAGCTGCCGGTGAGGGAAGATGCACCGACCAACCCGCTGAGCGCTTATGGTGTCTCGAAACTCTCCATTGAAAAATATCTCGCGCTGTTCGCTTCGCTGCGTGGGGTGAGCCTGCGTATCGCCAATCCTTACGGACCACTCCAGCTGCGCGGCGCAGCGGTAGGGGTGATCGCAAGATATGTGCAGGCGGTGAAGCGCGGCCAGGCGCTGGAGGTGTGGGGCGATGGCAAGACGATCCGTGACTACATAGCGATCGAAGATGTGGCCGAGGCGTTTGCCTGCGCCCTGGTCGAGGATGCATTGCCCGCCGGTGCCTACAATATCGGCTCGGGCAACGGTACCAGCCTTGACGGGGTGATCAGTACGATATTCGGCATTTCCGGGCACCACGTTCCAGTGCAGTACCTGCCGGCGCGCTCCTTCGATGTGCCGGAGATCGTCCTGGACAGCAGCCTGTTCTCGCGGCTGGCATCGTGGTCGCCACGCGTGCCATTGCACGAGGGCGTTGCGCGCTTATGGACTTTCGCCGATGGCCGTTGATTTGTGCGGTTCCGGACCACGCTATGCCTTCAGCCCACGCGCAGGCGCGCCGTCATCGCTGAACTGGCGCCTGGACTCGCCAAAGCCTCTGGAAGCCTTCGCAGCGTCCGGGTCCAATGAGCTCCTGCTTCGGGGCTGGGCACTCATGCCGGGCCAGAAGCTGCGCGTGGCCACCCATGTCGCTGGAATAACGCGATCGTTCCGGCTGGACGATGCGCGCGGCGACGTCATCAAGGCGATGCTGGACGAACCGCCGCAAGACCATCCCAAACTGTGCTGTGGATTTGCGATCCGCATGGTCGCTCCGCGCAAGTTCAGCTTTGGATTCGAGCTGGACGGCGAGCTAGTCTGGTTGCTTGACCTTGATCGAATCGACTGAAGGCGCTGGCCCGACGATTGCCGGCCCGTGTCCGGGGCGAGCAATCCTGCCGCGGGGCTGGTACATCATCGAGGCGGAGTTCGAAATCCTGACGGGTTCATCGCCCGTACCCCTCCGGCTGGAACGGATGAAGCTGGACGGCGTGACGGACATGCTGTCACTGCCGTCTTGCCAACAGGGCGCTAAATGGCAGGGCGTGTTTACCCTGGATGAGCCATGCATCGCAGTCGATCTTCAGGCTGCCGGTCCGGATCCTGTCCGGATCATTTCCCAGCAGGTGCATCGTGCGGCGCGCGCGTCGGCCCTCGCCGCCATGTTGAAGGCCGTTGCTGCACACCTTGGCCGCCCGATGGCGGTGTGCCGACTCATTGCCACCTTGCTTTGGACCTGCCTGGTGGCCAGTCCGCGCGGTGCGGTGCAAGATCTTGCAAGGCGGTACCGCGAAATCGACAGTGAACACTTCAGCGTCCGCTGTCAGTTGCGGCACTCGGCGTGGCCCCGCGCCTCGACGTGGGTGCGACTGGAGCCCGGCGGCGACCTGCATGGCTATCGGAAGGCAGCCGGGAAAGTGGGCTGGCTGGCCAGCGGCGGTGATCCACAACTCCAATTGTCCCCGGCTAGTTTGCAACGACCATTGCCAGGTGGCTGGTACATGTTTCGCGCAAGCGTGAAGATCGAGGCCGGTGAACTCCACAGTCCCAGTCTGTATCTTGACTACGGTGATGGACTTGCCCCGGACTGCCAGTTGCTGCTCCCCGGGCCGGACGCGAGCGGGCTGATCCGGGCAGTTGTCCTGCTCAAGCGCGATGTCGTGCAACTTCGATTCGATCCCAGCATGCGGGAGGCCCGGTTCGAATTCGAAAAACTGCAGTTGTTGCGCATGACCCGCGCCGCCGCCGCGCTGGCGATGTTGGATGGCATGCGGGAAGAAGGGTGGCAGGGCTGGCAAGCCATGCTACGGGCTGCGCGCGAGGCGGCATCCATGCTGTTCGCGCAGGGTGCCTCGCGCGCAGGCGAGGTGCTCTACCGGCATTACTGGCAGGCGTTGCGTCCGGACGCGAGCAGCTACGAGTCATGGGTGCGCATGTACGACACTTTCAGTCCGGCAGGCCGCGCAAAACTCGCGGCCCGGGCTGCGACGATCGTCGACGGCCCCTTGATTTCGATCCTCGTGCCCGTGTACCAGACCCCGGAGCGATGGTTGCGCCGCTGCATCGAGAGCGTCCTGGGCCAGGCTTACCCTAACTGGGAGTTGTGCCTGGCCGACGATGCATCGCCGTCGCCGCGCGTACAGCAGATACTGCGGGAGTTCGCCGCTCGCGACCCGAGGATCCGGGTGTGCTTCCGCAAGGTGAACGGGCATATCGCGGACGCGTCCAATAGTGCACTGGCCATGGCTCGCGGTGACTTCATCGGCTTGCTCGACCATGACGACGAACTGCGCCCGCATGCGCTGCTGGAGATGGTCGAATCGATCCTTCAGCAGCCGCAGGCAAGGTTCCTGTATTCAGATGAAGACAAGATCGATGAGCACGGGCGCCGCTTTGATCCGTACTTCAAGCCCGATTGGAACCCGGACCTGCTGCTGGCCCAGAACTATCTGTGCCATTTCACCGTGATCGAGCGCGCGTTGACGGAAAGCGTCGGCGGCTTTCGTACAGGATTCGAAGGCAGCCAGGACCATGATCTATTCCTGCGCTGCGTCCATGAGCTTCAGCCCGGGCAGATCGTCCATGTGCCGCGCATCCTATATCACTGGCGGGCGATTGCCGGTTCGACCGCGCTGCGCCGCGATGCGAAAGACTATGCAGCCGGCGCAGGCGTACTGGCAGTCAAGGACCATATCGCGCGCACCGGCGCGGAAGCTGCCGTGGAGCAATTGCCGCACGGCCATTACCGTGTGCGCTGGGCGTTGCCCACGCCAGCTCCACTGGTGAGCCTGATTATTCCGACGCGGGACAAGGTGCATCTGTTGCGCACCTGCATCGACAGTATCCTGCACAACAACCGTTACCCGGCGCTGGAGTTGATCGTGATCGACAACCAGTCGAGCGAGCCGGAAACGCTGGACTACCTTTCCGACCTGCGCTCGAGTGGCCAGGCGACGGTGCTGAGTTACGACTTACCATTCAACTATTCAGCCATCAATAACTTCGCTGTGTCCCAGGCGCGTGGGTCGGTGATCGGATTGCTCAACAACGACATCGAAGTGACCTCCGGCGACTGGCTGCCGGAAATGGTCGCGCAGGCAATGCGGCCGCACATCGGGGCGGTAGGGGCCATGCTGTATTACCCCGACGGCAGCATCCAGCACGCCGGCGTGATACTCGGTATTGGCGGCATTGCCAACCATCCCTACATGCACCAGCCCCGCGGCTACCCAGGCCACGGCGGCCGGGCGCTCGTTGCGCAGAACCTGTCCGCGGTTACCGGCGCCTGCCTGCTGGTGCGGCGCGAATCGTACGAGCGTTGCGGCGGGCTGGACGAGGGGATGGCAGTGGCGTTCAACGACGTGGATTTCTGCCTTCGGCTGGGACAGCTGGGCTTGCGCAACTTGTGGACCCCTTTTGCGGAACTTGTCCATCACGAATCGGCTTCGCGGGGAATCGAGGACACGGACGAGAAGCGGCGCCGGTTCGAACAAGAGGTCGACTTCATGCGTTGCCGTTGGGGCGCGCAGTTGTTCAATGATCCCGCGTATAACCCCAACCTTTCGCTGGAGACCATAAATTTCGAGCTGGCCTTCCCGCCACGCCACGCACTCCGGCCGGAGGTCTGAATCTGGCGCCTGAACCCCGTCATAAATGGTCCCGCCGGTTGTTGTCGTGGGTGACGGGTGCGGGGGGAGTGTCTATGATTAGAGTGATTTATTAACAGCGGCAGAACGATGTCTGATCATTCCATCGCCCGGTTGAGGTCCAAACCAACGGGCAAAGCCAAGCAGGCGCCAAAGACCAAGCCGGCTCCGAAGGCCGCGCCCAAGCCAACGGTTGGGGCCAAATCGAGGCTGGCCCCAGGTTCGGCGCGGGTGGCCAAGGCGTTGCCAACGCCCCGGCGCGCCGCGATTGCCGGTGCAACTCGCCAGGCTCTGCTGGTACTGGGCATGCATCGTTCAGGCACCTCTGCCCTGGCCGGGATCCTGACCAAGCTGGGAGCTCAGCCGCCGCGTACCTTGATGCCGGCCAATGAGTTCAACGCACGCGGATACTGGGAATCGCAAGCGTTGATGGAGTTCCACGATGAAGTCCTGGCCTCGGCGGGGTCGCGCTGGAGCGACTGGGACGTGTTCAATCCCGACTGGAAGCGCAGCGGCGTTGTCGCAGGTTTCAAAAAGCGCCTGGGTAGCCTGATCGAACAGGAATTCGCCGGTGCGCCGCTGCTGCTGGTGAAGGATCCGCGCATCAGCCGGTTCACCTCGCTATGGCTGGATAGCCTGGCGGAGCTCGCCATTGAACCCAAAGTGATCATCCTGGTCCGCCATCCGCTGGAAGTGGCGCAGTCGCTGCATACCCGCGATGAGGTAACGCGCAAGCGTGGGCAACTGATCTGGCTTCGTCACAGCCTTGACGCCGAGCTTGCGACCCGTGGCGTGGACCGGGTCTTCGTACGCTATGACCTGCTGCTCCAGGACTGGCGGACCCAGGTCCGCAGGATGGCAGACCGGCTGGCGGTGGCATGGCCGCGCTGGTCAAGCGGAACGGAAGTGGAGATCGACCAGTTCCTGACTTCGAACCTGCGCCACAACCGCGTGGACGAATCCGCAGACCCGGACATGTCGCTCATACCCTGGGTACGCAGCGCGTATGGCGCCTTGCTGCAGTTGGCGGGCCCGGATCCGGACAAAGTGCAAGCGGCCATGCGCGCGCTGGATCAGGTCAGGTCGAGTTTCGACAATGCATGCGACATCTATGGTTCGGTACTGCACGAGCAGGAGCTTCTGGCCAACCGGCGCGCAGCCGCCCTGCTCACCGACCAGACGCGTGAAGGCGATTCGGCGCACTCGCTCGTCATCGCGGCCGAGGAGCAACTGGCCGCAGCGCGGGCTGAACTCGCTACCGCGCATGAGGTCATCGGCGTGCGCGACAAGGAAGTTGCGTTCTGGGTCGAGGCCCATGTGGCCAGTGAAACCGAGCGCCATCGCATGTCGGAAGAACATGCAGCCATTGCAGCCGAACTCCACGGCCGGGTTGGGGACCGCGACGCGCAGCTTGCCCAGTCCCAGGAATCAATCGCGACGTCCGAGGCTGCCGCCGCCGATCTGGAGCGCGCGCTTGCCGCGCTGCGCGAGGAGCATGAAACCGCCCTGGCCACTGCCCGGGATATTGCACAGCGGGACGAGGAGCAAAGCAGGGCGGCCATCGCCGAGCTGGAATCAGCAATCGCCGCAGCGCAAGCGCATTCGGACAGTACGCAGGAGCATCAGCAGGC
>JAYSXN010000081.1:0-2228 GCA_043717405.1 Gammaproteobacteria bacterium | reverse complement strand
AATTCATCAGGCAGCAATCCGTAGATTGCCGAGTCGCAAACTTCGCCGTTCACGCGCCAGCGCTTGCGCAGCAAACCTTCGCGCACGAAACCAAGTCGCTCCAGCAGGCGCGCGGATGCCTGGTTGCGCGGATCGATGTCGGCTTCAACACGGACCAGTCCGAGGTCATCGAAGGCGTGAGTCAAGCCGCAGCGCAGCGCTTCGGCCGCCATTCCGCGGCCCTGGAATGCGGGAGAAAGGCTGTAGCCCACTTCCGCGCGCAACTGCTCGGCGTGCAATGAATGCAGCGTCAGCGCGCCGATGAGGCCGTCGTTGTCGCGCTCGGCGATGGCCCACGGGAACAGCTCGCCGGAATCCATCCCGTCGAGCGCGCGGCGCAGGTAGACCTTGGCCTGGCCCAGCTCGACCCACGCCGGAAAGCTCCAGTAGCGCATGACGCGCGGGTCCGAATACAGCGCGAACATCGCCTGCGCATCGTCCATGCGGTAGGGGCGCAGGCGCAGTCGGGGCGCTTCGAGGACGGGAACGCCGGAGCTGTCGGAAGTGGCCATGCGCCATTGTCCCACAGCCGGTGTTTTGAGCTCGACGTGGCGGCGGGAGACAATGGCCGCCTCATATCGAATTGGAGCCACCGATGACCCTTTTGCGGATGTCCGACCTAGACCTGTCCGGAAAACGCGTCCTCATCCGTGAAGATCTCAACGTGCCGATCAAAAACGGTGCCATAGCCTCCGACCAGCGCATCCAGGCTGCTGTGCCGAGCCTGCGCATGGCGCTGGGCAAGGGCGCGGCGGTCATGGTCATGTCGCATCTCGGCCGCCCGCGCGAGGGTCAATGGAATGCGGAGGATTCACTAGCGCCGGTGGCGGCCCGACTGGCTCAGCTGCTCGGCCAGGACGTGCCGCTGGTGCGGGACTGGGTCGATGGCGTTACCGTCGGGCCGGGCCAATTGGTCCTCCTGGAAAACTGCCGCATGAATGTTGGCGAGGCCAGCGATGACGAAGCGCTGTCGCGCAAATATGCAGACTTGTGCGATGTGTTCGTGATGGATGCCTTCGGCACCGCGCACCGCGCCCAGGCATCGACGCATGGCGTGATTCGCCATGCGCCTATAGCCTGCGGCGGCCCTTTGCTGATGGCCGAGCTCGATGCGCTGGCGAAAGCCCTGCTTGCACCGGCGCGGCCACTGCTCGCGATTGTCGCTGGCTCCAAGGTTTCGACCAAGCTGGAGTTGCTGGGCAATCTGGTCGGCAAGGTAGACCAGCTTATCGTTGGCGGCGGCATCGCCAACACCTTTATCGCCGCGCTCGGGCATCCAGTCGGCAAGTCGCTGTGCGAACACGATCTGATCGGCACGGCGAAAAAAATAATGGAAGACGCAACGGCGCGCGGCGCGCAGATTCCCCTACCCACCGACGTGGTTGTCGCCGATCGCTTTGCAGCAGATGCCCGCGCGACCATCCGTCGTTTGGACGAGGTGTCCGCGGACGAGCTGATCCTGGATATCGGCCCGGAGACGGCTGCGCATTACGCAAGGATGATCGCCGAGGCTGGAACCGTCATCTGGAACGGCCCGGTCGGCGTGTTCGAATTCGATGCCTTCGGCGACGGCACGCGCGTTCTCGCCCAGGCGATCGCCGCCTCGAACGCGTTCTCGATTGCCGGCGGCGGCGATACCCTGGCGGCAGTGGAGAAGTACCATGTGGCCGACGGCATCAGTTACATCTCAACCGGCGGCGGTGCCTTTCTCGAATTCTGCGAAGGCAAGGAACTGCCGGCGGTGGCGGCATTGAATGCCAGGGGCACGACGGCCGCGTTAAGTTGAGCGCCATTCATCGCGGCCTAAGCTCGGTGTTTCCGGCACGGACAAGCAAGGGCAGCCTGCTGGACGAAGACATTGGCGCGCTGCGCGTGCACTTGAGCGACGAGGACCTGCAACGGATCGACCTGGCATTTCCGCTGGACATCGCGGCCGGTAGCGGCTATCCGGAAACGATGATGGCCTCGGTGAATCGCTGAAGGACGGTTGTCGCGCTGTGGTAGCGTGGCGATCCACATCTGGAAATCGCGCATGAGCCTTGATCTACGCCGAACCAAAATCCTGGCCACGCTCGGACCGGCGACGGACGTCCCGGGCGTGCTCGATGAACTGGTGCGCGCCGGCGTCAACGTCGTCCGTTTGAATTTCTCGCACGGCACGCCGGAGCACCACGCGCAGCGCGTGGCAG
>JAYSXN010000009.1:0-2598 GCA_043717405.1 Gammaproteobacteria bacterium | reverse complement strand
CATTCCAGCCACGGGCGTGCTTGCCGGGCATGTCGATGGCGCAGCGGTGTTGTTGTCCCGACACGCCGACGGCATCCACGCCGTGAGTGGCAACTGCACCCATTACGGCGCTCCGCTCGCGGACGGCCTGGTGGTGGACGGCGAGATCCGTTGCCCGTGGCACCACGCCTGCTTCAGCCTGCGCACCGGACGCGCGCGCAAGGCGCCGGCGTTTGCCGCGTTGGCAACATGGATGGTCGAGATTGAAGGCGATCAGGTGTTTGTCCGCACGCAGCTGCCGGATGCGTCAGCAACGCCGCGGCAGCGTCCGCCGTCCGATCCTCAGCGCATCGTCATCATCGGCGGTGGCGCCGCCGGATTCGCTGCTGCAGACCGGCTGCGCAGCCTTGGCTTCAGCGGATCACTGACGATGCTCAGCGCGGACACGGCGCCGCCTTGTGACCGACCCAATCTGTCCAAGGATTACCTGGCCGGCACCGCGCAGGAGGATTGGATTCCACTGCAGGGGCCCGATTTTTACCGGGACCGAAAAATTGATCTGCGCCTGCACTGCCCGGTGACTGCAATCCAGACAGCGGAACGGCAAGTGCTGACCAGCGGGGAAACCTTCGGCTATGACGCGCTGCTCTTGGCTACCGGCGCCGAGCCGATCCGTTTGCCCACCGCCTGGGCCAGTTTGCCCAACGTGCATCTGCTGCGTTCGCTGGACGACGCCCGCGCCATCGTTGCCGCGATTCCAGGGGCGGAGTCAGTGGTGCTCGTGGGTGCCGGCTTCATCGGCATGGAAGCGGCAGGCGCCTTGCGCTCGCGCGGACTCGACGTGCATGTGGTGGCGCGCGAGGCGGTGCCGCTGAATCGGGCGCTTGGCCCGGAGATCGGTGCGTGGCTGACCGCGCTGCATCGTGCCAAGGGCGTCATGTTTCATTTGCAAACGGCCGTGCAGGACTACGACGGGCGTGTCGTGGTGCTCGAAGACGGCACCCGCATTGCCGCTGACCTGGTGATCATCGGAGTTGGCGTAAAACCGCGCATCGAGCTTGCCGAAGCCGCCGGGCTGGCGGTTGAAAACGGCGTTCTTGTCGATGCTTTCCTGCGCAGCTCAGTCGCAGGAATTTTCGCGGCTGGCGACGTGGCGCGTTATCCGTACGGCTCCGGCGCGGCCCGCATCGAGCATTGGGTGCACGCGCAACGCCAAGGCCAGGTCGCGGCAGCGAACATGCTTGGAGGAAGCGAGCACTTCAATGACGTGCCGTTCTTCTGGACGCACCACCAGGGTGTGGAGGTGCGATACACCGGGCACGCGGAGCGCTGGGACCAGATCATGATTGACGGTGATGTGCAGGCGCACGACTTCATTGCGCGGTTCTTCAAGGGCGGCCAGCTGCTGGCCGCCGCATCCGTGGGCAGGGATCTGGAAAATCTGGAGATGGAACAGCAGTTGCGAGCCTCGCGGCCTTAATCCGCACCAGCCATAGCGAACTTCGAGCCCACCTGGCCCTTCCACGATATCGACCCTGTCGCATTGATGGAAAGCGAATCAAGCGGCACCTCCGACTCGATCTGCGCGCTACCAACCACGAGCGTCTTTATCGCTGGCGAGACCACGAGCTTCAAGTTGCCATACTCGTCGAAGTTGGGGCTGAGCTGCATGATGTTGCCGCGCCGCGTGATGGTTACCTGGGCGGACTTGCTCGCGGCGTAACTCATGGTTGCCGCGCGGCGCTGCGCGACGGCGATGGTGGCCGGGTATTTGCCCGCGATGATCTCGAGCGTATCGATACCCGCCAGGTCCAGCGGCACGCTCGTCCGCGCCGACTCGATAGGCTTTGAGACGGCAATTCCCAACAGGTACAACACCAACGCGCCGCCAATTGCCATGCTTGCGTACTTCATGGCGCCAGCTCCCGTTCCTTGAGGACCAGCTAAGTCGACAGCCAAATGAGTCCCGGGACCACGAACCACAGCACGGGAAAAAGTACGGACTGAACCGGCGACATCGCCTTGGCAGATCCAGCAAACCGGCGTCCTTTAACAGCGGATGGAATAAATGATAGGCCTTCAGGTCGATCAAGGCCTCGCCTTTCGCTGCCGTTCCGGCCGCGATTTGCCGTGTCTGGTCGGCACTGGCTTGCACGGCAATGGCGTGGGTGATCAGCCAGGCAGGGATATCGCAGATGTAAAAGGCGAGCGTGCCTCCGGTGAATGTCCTCCCACGTCGATGTGGCCGCTACGCGGAAACAGCAGGCCGGCAAGCATCAACAGCAGCGTTGACTTGCCGCTGCCGTTGCGACCAAACACGCCGTAAATTCCTGGCTGCGACAGCGTCAGGTTGAACTCTTGATACAGCGGCGCCTCGCGGTAGCCGAAGGTCAGGTCTTCGATGTAAATCAAGGGGGTGTCCGGCCGGCGGCTGATTGTGGATGAGCCAGTGTGTCATACGCGCTAGCTTGGAGCCGCGCCTGCTACTGGCACGCACATGAAGTCGGACACCACTTCTGCTTAATATTGTCGCTGTGACATTGCCAGCTTAGCGAGGGCGTTGTTCTGATAGAACAGCACCGTCGTCTTGACACCGTCCGCCATGTCGATGCCTTCCGA
>JAYSXN010000080.1:0-2229 GCA_043717405.1 Gammaproteobacteria bacterium | reverse complement strand
ACACCGACTCGATCCGCACCAGCGCCTCGGCGTCCTTGGCGTCGAAACGCAACACCAGGCAAGGCGTCGTATTGGAAGCACGCACCAGGCCCCAGCCGTCCGGCCAATCGGCGCGCAGGCCATCGATGGTGGCGATCCGGGCGCCCTCGAATTTTGCCTTGGCGACGAACTCATCGACGAAGCGATACTGCTGCCCCTCGGCAAGCGGAATCTTCAGCTCCGGCGTAGACACACCCTTGGGCAACGTCGCGAAGATGGTCTCGGCGTCATCGGGTGAGGCCGCGAGGATCTCAAGCAAACGCGCGGCGGCATAGATGCCGTCATCAAAGCCGTACCAGCGCTCGCGGAAAAAGAAGTGCCCACTCATCTCGCCGGCAAGCTCGGCTTCGGTTTCCTTCATCTTCGACTTGATCAGCGAATGGCCTGTCTTCCACATTAGCGGGCTGCCACCGTGGCGCAGGATGTGCGTTGCCAGGTGGCCGGTGCACTTGACGTCGTAAATGACGCAGGCGCCGGGATTGCGCTCGAGCACGTCGGCGGCAAACAGCATCAGCAGCCGGTCGGGATAGATGATCTCGCCTGATTTGGTGACCACGCCGAGCCGGTCGCCGTCGCCATCGAGCGCCAGGCCGATATCGGCACCGACGCGCTGCACGACGTTGATCAGGTCCTGCAGGTTGGCCGCATCGCTCGGATCAGGATGGTGATGCGGGAAAGTGCCGTCGACGTCGCAGTACAAGGGCTCGACGTCGGCACCAATGGCGGCAAGCAACTCGGGCGCAATAGCGCCGGCCACGCCACTTCCGCAGTCGATCACGACCTTGAGCTTGCGTTCGATCTGGATGTCGCCGGAGATACGCTGGATGTAGTCAGCCTTCAGGTCGCGCAGGCTGAGCAGCCCCGGTGCTTCAGCGCGGAACAGGCGGTTTTCAGCGATGCGCGCGTACAGGTTTTGCACCGCGTCGCCGGACAGCGTCTCGCCGTCGATGACCACCTTGAAGCCGTTGTAATCCGGCGGATTGTGACTGCCGGTGACCGATACGCAGGAGCCGGTGCGCAATTGGAAGCTGCCGAAGTAGGCCATCGGTGTCGGTGCCTCGCCGATGTCGATGACCTCGCGCCCGGCCTTGCGCAGACCTTCGATGAGCGCGGCGGCCATCGCCGGCGAGGACAGCCGGCCATCACGCGCGACCACGATGCTGCGCTGGTTGCGCTCGTGCATGACCGTGCCGATGGCCTGGCCTATCAGGCGCGCGATGTTGGCATCCAGCGTCTGCCCGACGATGCCGCGAATGTCGTAGGCGCGGAAGATGCTGCGATCGAGGGTGATGCCGGGCGCGGCCTGGCGTTCGGCCGTGGTCAGCACGACTTTCTTGGCTTCCGGCGAAACGATCTGCCCTGCGCTCTGCATTTGCGCAAGCGTCAGGTCCGCTGGTTTTTCGGCTTTGCCGCCCACGCCTGCCACCGCTACGGTGCGTCGTGACCACCACACACCGGCGCCGGCTAAAAGCGCCAGCAGCGCAGCTTCGGCGAACTCCCCTATCCCGCCCCAGCCGAACAGCCCCGGGTCAACGCCTGGCGCCGCAGCCACTACCCGCAGCCCGGTCCCCTCAATGGGCTCGGCCTTGTCTTCGGCACGGAAGCGCAAGTCTTCCGTCGTGCCGGACTCGACCACATTGTGATTGCCCTGGCGCAACGCCACGTAGGCTCCGGCCGGAGCGGCGGTCTGCACGGCCGCCGTCAGCGGAGCCAGTGACTGCCGGATGTAAAGTACCGCCAGCGGATTTGCGCCGTCCTTGATCGGGACTGCCGCAGCCAGCCGCGGAGAGCCTGCGTCCTTGACTACCGCCACCGCCGTAGCGCTCTTCTGCAATGCACTTTCCAACAGCCCCAGCTTGCCGAAGCCAAACGCTTCCGGGTTGGCGTAGGCGTCCGCGAAATCAATGGCATGGGCCTCGGCGACTTCCGTGCCTGGCACCGCCTGCTTGACGATGCGATCAACGCCAGCCTTGTCGCCAGCCTTGATAGCGGCGAGCAGCGCCGGATTGCCGGCGACAGCACCGGCGTGACTGGTGAAGTCCTTCAACACCGGTCGAAGGGTCTCGGCAGCGGCGTGCCTGGCCTGCGCGGTATCGGACTGCAAGCGGTTGGCGCGGTGCAGCTGCCACCCTCCCCACGCGGTCCAGGCGGCCATCAATAGCATCAGCCCTGCCACGATCGGCAACACAC
>JAYSXN010000079.1:0-2239 GCA_043717405.1 Gammaproteobacteria bacterium | reverse complement strand
GTCGTTTCGGGCGCTCAATGCGCAACTTGTTGGCGGGGCGCGGAAGGTGCCACGCGAACCGTCCATCTCGTGCGGTAGCCACAAGGCCTGCCAAGACGCAATCCCCTGCGCCGCGCACGCCACGACCAGCGCTCGCGCACGTTCCGTGAGTACCGGATGGGCGGCAAAGAACGCTTCGATCTGGTGCGCCCCCGTCGCGCCGAGACCGGGGATGGCAGCCCACCAACGCCGGCGTCGCGGGATGTGCAGCGTCAACGCCGCCAGCGTCTTGATGCCGTGGGAGCGCAGGGCGCTGACCGCACGAGGCGCCAACCACAGGTCGACGTCATCGCCGATGAGTGGCACGGGGCGTGACGTGGCGCGCAACTCGTCGATCCCCCTCGCAACGGCTCGTGCGTGACGCGTGCGCGAGCGTTCGGGATGCTCAAGCAGCTTCGCAAGATCTTCGCGATGGCGTGCTCGCGCCACGGCAGCGACCTGGCGCCGAATCTGCCCCATCAGCCCTCGCGACGATTGCCCTGGCACCAGTCGATCACCCAGGTACCGCACGGCGGCTTGGCGTGAGGGCACGCCTTCGTACCAGGCGCGCAGGGCCGACAGGCTTGCAGCGTCCGGCAACTCCGCCAGCGCGACAGTTTCGGCCGCCGCGGTCGACTCGACGCAGGTCTGGGGTGTTTTCACAAAAGGCAGTTTGGTCTTTTAAAATTGATGGGCTGATAAGAAGAATTATCAGGATAATCGCCGGATTTGCATCACCAAAGTCCGCCCAATTCACCCGCCGGTCCACGAACTTGCAGCCCAGCGATACCGCCTACCCCCGGTTCAAGAGTCGCCCCACAGCGGCCGAACTCGAACGCCTCTACACCCCGAGCGAACACGAACAGCAGTTGTGCAACCAGGCCACGCGTTCAGCGGCTACGCGTGTGGGTTTCGTGCTGCTGCTCAAGACGTTTCAACGCCTGGGCTATTTCGTGCCCTCGCGCGACGTGCCGGCGGCCATCGTTGAGCACATCGCCGCCGCGACCGGCGAAAGCTCCGACCGGGCTGCCCTGCAGCGCTACGACGCCTCCCAGGCGCGGCGCAAACACCTGGCCGCAGTGCGCGAATTTCTCGACGTCAAGCCGCTGGACGCAGCAGGCAAGGCGCTGCTGGAACAGGCGTTCAACGACGCGGCGCTGACCCGCGAGGATGTCGCCGACATCATCAACGTCGGCATCGAGGTCCTGGTGCGCCACCGCTACGAGCTGCCGGCCTTCGACACCTTGGTGCGCCAGGCACGCGCGCGCCGCGCGGCCACCAACCAGGATCTCTTTGCGCAGGTCCATGGCGCGCTGGACAAGGTGGGTGGCGCATTCATCGACGCGCTGTTTGTCGTCGGCGGCGACGCCCGCCGGGTCAGCCCCTGGAACGACATCAAGCAAGACACCGCCCGGCCGACGGTCTACGGCGTGCGCGAGCTGCTGGCGCGCTACGACGACTTGACCGATCGGGCCAGGTTCAGCTTCGTGCTCGCTCCCATCCCCGTCGTCAAGGTGGCGCAATGGGCGCTGGAGGGGAACAGCCTGGACGCGGCCAGCATGGCGGACCTGGCGCCGCCCAAGCGCTACGCCTTGGCGCTGGCCGTGATCCGTCGCCGACGCGCCCAGGTCATCGACGATCTGTGCGAGATTTTCTGCAAGCAGATGGGCCTGGTGGGGCATGCCGCCGAGGAGGCCTTGCAACAGTACATCATCGACAACCAGACCAAGACGGACGAGATCGTTCGTCGATTCGCGGCGCTGGAGGCCGTGCTCAAGTCCAACACGTCTGCGGCCGAGCAACTGCTCGCTGTCCAGCGGAACGTCACCGCGCGACCCGATCTCTGCGAATTCTCGCGCCTTCATGCCGAGTACGGCGGCAGGAACGAGTGCCGCTTCATGGCCAAGTTCTTCAAGAACCGGCGGTCCGAGCTGCTGCATATCCTGTCCCGCCTGGAGTTCGTCTCGACCAGCCAGGACACGAGCTTCGAGCGGTGCCTGGCGCTGATGCTCGAACAACGCGATCGGCGCGGCGAGTGGATCGAACTGGCGGCACGCGACGCGAAGGCCGGCGCTGCTGCATCGCTGAGTCAGCAAGACATCGCGTGGGTGCCGGAAAAGTGGTGGCGGCTCGTCACCGGCGAGGGTGGGCGCCAGGCGTCGGCACGACTGCATCGTCGCCAGTTCGAGATCAGCGTTTGCGTCCAGATGGTGCGCGAGCT
>JAYSXN010000078.1:0-6714 GCA_043717405.1 Gammaproteobacteria bacterium | reverse complement strand
CATGTATCGCCGGCTGGCCGCGGGTGTCGCGCTGGTTGGGATCCACGCCAAGCACCAGCAGGCTGTCGACCACGCGCTGCCAGCCGAGCCGGATGGCCAGCAGCAGCGGCGCGTCCTGCCCCGGCTGCGCGCCGAACACGTCTGCTCCGCGTTCCACCAGCGCCAGCGCCAGCTGCTGGGCCGCGCCGGAGGTGTGCTCGCCTCTCTCGCAGGCGCCCAGAAATCGGGCCAGCCCGGCGTCGCCGCCGACCGCTTGGCCCCTGTCCAGGAGCCGCTGCAACGCGCCGTGGCGACTGCCGCCAGCGTCGAACAACTGGAACAGCACGCTGTCGGCCGCGTCTGGCCGCCAGTCGGCGGATGCGCCATGCCGGCACAGCCAGTCAAACACGGCCAGCGCAGGCTCTTGCGAGAAGTCCAGCAAAAGCTCCGACAACGCCGCGTTCGCGCTCGCGCCCATCAGTGCGGGAATCGCTTCCGCCGCCGACCAGCGCTGGTCGTCCAGGGCTTCGCGTAGAAGTTGTCGAGGCGTTTTTTCAGTCTCCCCCAGCGAAATGCCTTCGGTAATACTCGCCGGCAGCGCGTAGGACGGATCCAGCAGTGCCACCAGCGGCCAGCGGCCATGTTCGATGGCAACCTCGATCGCACGCCGCCCGTGGGCGTCCGCCTGCTGTGGATCAATGCCCAGCGCCATCAGTTGGCGCAACAGGTCCGGGCTGGCCCCGGCGTGGCAGGCCAGCTGCAAGGCGTTGCGCTGCTCGCCGTCGACCACGTGGGCATTCACGCGCGCTTGCGCCAGCCGGGTTACCACCGCGGCGTGTCCGTTGGCGGCCGCTTCCAGCAGCGCTGTCATGCCGTTGGCATCAGCGGCATTCCGGTCCGCGCCAGCCTCGAGCAGTACGGCAACGATATCCACGTTTCCGGCCGCGGCGGCCTGCAGCAACGCGGTGCGCTGTGCGGGACCACGGGCATCAACGCGAGCCTTGTGTCGAAGCAGGAGTTGCGCGCCACCCGGGTCGTCATCGCCCGATACCGCGGCCAGCAAGGCCGGCTGGCCGCCAGCGGGTTCGGCGCGCGCACCGTGCTCGATGAGGAAGCGGGCCAGGCGCCAGTTTCCGCAGGCACAAGCGATCCACAGCGGGCTGCAACCGTCGGCATTGAGCGTGTCCACCTGCGCGCCCGCGTCCAGCAGCAGCGCTGCGACGGCCGGATCGGTGCTGCGCGAGGCATGATGCAAAGGCGTGTTGCCCTCGTTGTCCGCCAGCCGGGCATCGGCGCCATTGGCGAGCAGTGTCATCACCGCCTCCGGGCGGCCGTGCCAGCTGTCGCGGGTCGCGGCCAAAAGCGCGGTCAGGCCGCCGTGTCGCTGATTGACGTCGACACCGCGGCCAATGAGCTGGCGCAGCAGACGCAAATCGCCCTGCAGCGCCGCCAGCATGATCAGCGTGCGCTGGTCCCGGTCCCCGGCAGCAGGCAAGGCCAGCGGATCTGCGCCAGCGGCGATTGCCTCGATGCCGGCCTCGACGCGGCCGGCACGCAAGGAGGCCACCAGCCGCTCGTCGGCGGTGCCGGTTACCGGCTCCGTACTTGCAGTTGGTTCGGCGGTGGCAACGGGCGTGGCAATGGTGACGGTCGCCGGCGCCTGGTCGGCCAGGCGATGGATGCCGGCGTGCGCCAGCAGTGCCAGGGCCGGAAAGCCCCAGCGCAGCGCCATCAGGATGTTGCCCTCCATTGCATCGGGCCAGACCAGCGCCAACCCAGCCACGATGACCAGAAATACGATCCCGGTGATGCCCAGCCCGCGTGGGGCATCGCCATCCAGCCGCGTGCTGCTGGCCCCAAACAGTGCAGCCAGCGGCTGCCCGTGCCGCGCTGCCTGGGCAAATGAAGGCCACAAGCGCCACAAGCCGAGCAGCACACAGCCGCCGCACAGGCTCAGCACCAGTGCCGGCACCAGGCTGCCATTGTCGAGCAGTGCCTGCACGGGCCAGGCGGCGACCAGCCCGGTCAATGCGAAGGCCAGGATCCACAAGGTTGACACGGACAGGGCGTCAGCCAGCAAGCGGAAGCGGGGCCGAGCCAGATCGCGGCTGCCGCGCAGGCCACTCCAGCCCAGCAGGATCAGCGGCTGCGCAAGTACGGGGCCCGCCGCTGCCCAGGTGGTGCCCAGCAGCGCAGGCAGCGCCGCCAGCAGCAATCCGGCAGTGAGCAAGCCGAGGGGTCGGACCCTCCCCGGCCGTTCAGCCATCGCCAACGCCACCGGCCTGCAGAGGGTCGAGCACAAGCTCCGGGCCCTGCAGATGAAAGCCACGACCTGACAGGTTGATGGCCACCACCTGCGCGTTTTCCCGGGCCAGCTTGCGGCCGGGCGTCAAGGCCACGTCGAGCACGAACTGCAACTGCCCCAACGGCAACAGCACGCCGTCCGGCACGAGGCCAAAGGCATCCTTTTCGCGCAGGTACAGGTAGGTATCGGGTTTCCGCAGGGATTTATAGACGTAGGCGTGCATGGCGCGCAGGCGCTGGAATTGTCCGATTGTCGCCGCAAACGGCAGGCGGGGAAAGCGGCGGGTGCTTTGCTACGCTTGGGCCATTGCGATCTGTACGCCAGCGACGCTGGCTGAATAAATCCCGGAGCTTCCATGCGCTATCCCCTCGCCCTGCTTGTGCTGGCCCTTTGCCTGTCAGTTGCACCTGCCCGTGCGCAGACCCCAATCACTTTGGACCAGGCCATGGCCAATCCGGACTGGATCGGCCCCGCGGTCGAATCGGCTTGGTGGCAGTGGGATGGAAAGGCCGTGATGTACGCCCTGAAGCGCAATGGATCACCGGTGCGCGACAGTTACGCCCAGGCTCTGGACGGAACCCCACCGACACGTCTTGACGAAAAAATGCTGGCCAGCATCGATGGCGATTCGCCGGTTTTCGATGCCACCCATTCGCGCATGTTGTTCCTGCGCCACGGCGATGTATTCCTGCGCGACCTGCGCGGCGGTGCGTTGGTGCAGGTGACGCGCAGCGCAGCCGAGGAATCGGCGGCGCAGTTTTCGGCCGACGGTCGCGCCGTGCAATTCCGCATTGGCAACGACTGGTATGCGTGGAACGAGGGCGAGCGGCTGGCAACGCCCGTCGCGCTGCCGGTGGCCGACAAAGACCCGCAAGCCGCGCCGCCTGCGGATGTTCTGCGCGATCGCCAGCTGCGCCTGGGCACGACCCTTGCGCGCATCAAGCAAGACCGCGACACCACGCGCGCGCAAGCCGAGCGCGAGCGACGTGCCGACGCCACTTACGCGGCCGTCCCGCTATATCTGGGCGAGAACATCCAGATGGATGCGACCTCGCTGTCCCCGGACGGTCGCACGCTGCTGGTGGTCACCTCGGTCAAGGGCGCGGACGTCGGCCGCATCGGCAAGCTTCCGCATTACGTTACCGAGTCCGGCTATGAGGAGCTCGAGGACCAGCGCACGCGCGTCGGGCGCAACCTGCCGATCGCGCAAGGCCTGAAGTTGATCGACCTTGCCAGCGGCCGTATCCGCGACCTGTCCTACGACGCCCTGCCCGGCATCACTGTCGACCCGCTGGCGGCACTGCGCGCCGCGCACAAACTCGATGCATTGAAAGGCAATCGCAGCGTGCGCGTGCTTGGCGCAGACGATCCGGGCACGGCCAACGTGATCCACTGGAGCAGCGACGGCCGGCACCTGGCCGTCCTGCTGCGTGCCGTGGACAACAAGGATCGCTGGATAGCGAATGTCGACCTCCCCTCCGGGCGGCTGCAGTCCGCGCATCGGCTGACCGATCCGGCCTGGATCAACTGGAACTTCAACGATTTCGGCTGGCTGCCCGACAACAGCACACTGTGGTACCTGAGCGAGGAAAGCGGCTACTCGCACCTGTACACGCTGGCTGTCGGCGGACGGCCGCGGCAACTGACCGACGGTGCCTGGGAAACCTCGGCGGTGCGCTGGTCAGCCGATGGCCGCGTCGCCTACTTCATGTGCAATCGCAAGCGACCTGGCGTCTACGAGGTCTGCTCGGTTGCCGCTGAAGGCGGTGATGTGCGGGAACTGAGCGCGCTGGATGGCGTGGAAGACTTCGCTCTTGCGCCGGATGGCAGCAAGCTTCTGGTGCATTACTCGGCCAGTTACCTGCCGCCGCAACTGGCAGTAGTGCCGGCCACCGGCGGACCGGCGCTGAAATTGACCGACACGCGCACGGCGGAGTTTCGGGCACGCCAATGGCTGCAACCGCAGATGGTGCAGGTTCCCTCGAGCCATGGCGCCGGCGTGATCTGGGCCAAGTTCTATCGGCCGGCACAACTGCAGCCGGGCCACAAATATCCGGTAGTGATGTTCGTGCACGGTGCCGGCTATCTGCAGAACGTCAGTGACCGTTACCCGAATTATTTCCGCGAGCAGATGTTCAACAACCTGCTCGTGCAGCAGGGTTTCGTCGTGCTCGACATGGACTATCGCGCCTCCGAGGGCTACGGTCGCGCCTGGCGTACCGCCATCTACCGGCAGATGGGGCATCCGGAACTCGATGACTATCTGGACGGCGTGCACTGGATGGTCGCCAACGCCCAGGGCGATCCTGCGAACGTAGGCATCTATGGCGGCAGCTACGGTGGCTTCATGGCCTTCATGGGGCTGTTCCGCGCGCCCGATGTATTCAAGTCAGGCGCCGCGCTGCGCCCGGTCAGCGACTGGACCAGTTACAACCACGAGTACACCGCCAACATCCTCAACACCCCCGAGCTCGATCCGGAAGCCTACGCCGCCTCGTCGCCAATCGAGTACGCGCAGAACCTGCGCGGCAACCTGCTGATTGAACACGGCATGATCGACGACAACGTGTTCTACCAGGACTCGGTGCGCATGGCGCAACGCCTGATCGAGCTGAAGAAGGACAAATGGGAACTGGCCTCCTATCCGCTCGAGCGGCACACCTTCGTGCAGCCGGAAAGCTGGTATGACGAGTACCGGCGCATAGACGAGTTGTTCATGCGCACGCTGCAGTGATTCAGTGCGCCGGCATGGCGCGCTGCGCAGGAATGAACTGCTCGCGCACCGCGCGGGCCAGCAGGTCAGGCGGCAACAGGCCCTGGCCGAGAAGGAAATTGTTGAACGCCATGCGATCGAAACGCGTGCCCAGCGCCAGCTCGGTTTCCGCGCGCAATTGCAGAATGCGCGAATAGCCGTAGAAGTAACTACCGGCCTGCCCGGGCGAGTTCAGCGTGTAGCGGTCGAGTTCCTGCCGCGCCATCGGCGCCGACACCATCACCTGGTCGGTCAGCACGTGACCGGCATCCTCGCGCGAAATCATGCCGAGGTTGAGCATCGGGTCGAGCATGGCGCGCGCCGCGCGCAACAGGCGCAATTGCAGCGCGATCATCTGGCCTTCTACCGGTTCCGAAGGCACCATCTCGGCCTCGGCATAAAGCGCCCAACCTTCCACGTTGACCGAGTTGAAGGCATACAGCATGCGTGCCTGCGACACGCCGCGTTCTACCATCGCGCTGAATTGCAGTTCGTGGCCCGGGCGGCCTTCGTGCGCGCTCAGCGTCCACGCCGCCCCCGGGTAATTGAAATCGTCGTAAGCCTCGGCCTTGCCGCCCGCGGACGGGTTGCCGATCGGCAGTACGAACTGCCCCTGCTCGCCGGTGTTGCCGATCAATGGCGGCGGCAACATGTGCGGGGCTGGCTGCGCGGCGGACTCGGCCGCCGAGGCCAGGCGCATGATCATCGGCCGATTGGGCACGTCGACGATTCGCTCGCTGCGAATGGCTCTTTCCAGTGCTGCGTTGACCTCGTGATAGCGTGCTTCCAGCTGATCGTTCGGGATGGTCTGCTTCTTCATCGCGCGGATGACTGAGCGATAATCGCCGCCGGCATCGAGACCCTGCGACTTCGCCACGATCGGCGCCAGCGCCTGCATGGCTGCGCGCGTTTCCATGAATTCAACCTCGGCGCGCTGGATCAGCAGCTGCGGGTCGATGTCGATGCCGATGCGCTTGAGCCGATACGCGTACAGCTCCGGCGGCAACCGGAAATCCTCACGCGCCACCGGCATCACCTGCGCACTTTCCCAGGCGGCGTACTCAGTCAGCTGTTTTTCCATCGCCGCCAATGCCGGCTCGGCGCCGGCAATCTTCATCTGCGCGAACAATTCGCGGATGCCCTTGATGTAGGTCGGCACGTTTTCGAGCGAGGTATGCAACTTGGCCTTGGCCGGACCCTGCAAGCCAGCGACATGGCGTTTTTCCATGAATCGCGCCTTGGCCTGTTCGGTGATGGGGGTACTGCCCGGATACAGGCCGACGTAGCGCTGCAGGCGCTCCAACGCCTTTGCCCGCCGGGCTTCGGGCAACTGTGGCTGCAACAGGCTTTGCAGGCTGCCGAACACCATTTGCGGCACGTCAATCCACGGCAGCGTGTATTTTTCCTCCAGCTCGATGCCCTTGATCTCGTCATCGATCGAGCCCACCAGGATGTCGAGGTCCTGGCGCACGCTTGGATCTTTCTCCTGGTGCTGCCGCAGCAGCAGCTCCTGCCGCGCTGCCCGCAAGGACGCGACATAGCGTGCGTTGATGTTCGGCCCAAGGTCGGCGGCAAGCGCGTCGTATTGGGTGAGCCCGGCATTGGATGCCTCCTCGGGCGCGAATTTGGCCTGTGCCTGCAACAGCACCGCGGTATCGGCATTGCTCGCCGCGACCCA
>JAYSXN010000077.1:0-2245 GCA_043717405.1 Gammaproteobacteria bacterium | reverse complement strand
TCGCCGGCGGCGAGCATCAGGCTGTGGCCATCGAGCTGGAACCGCCGCGCCAGCTTGCCGATGGTGGTGGTCTTGCCGACGCCGTTGACGCCCAC
Organism: Gammaproteobacteria bacterium; assembly: GCA_043717405.1. Classification (GTDB taxonomy): domain Bacteria; phylum Pseudomonadota; class Gammaproteobacteria; order Xanthomonadales; family Xanthomonadaceae; genus Arenimonas. The sequence goes on along the minus strand of JAYSXN010000077.1, from coordinate 2,150 downwards.
GGTCAGGATGACGAAAGGCTTTTGCCCAGGATCGATGACCAGCGGTACTGCAATGGGTTGCAGCATCGCGAGCAAGTCCGAGCGCAGCGCCGCATGCAATGCCGCGGCGTCGGCAAACTCGCGCGCCTTCATGCGCCGGCGCAATTTGCCGATCAAATCGGTAGTGGCACCCACGCCGACATCCGCGCTGATCAAGGCAGTTTCGATTTCGTCGAGCAGGTCCTCATCCAGCCGCGGATTGCTTGAAAACAGGCCGCCGAGACTGCGCGCAAGCAAGCTTGCGCCGAGGGTCTGGCGCATCTGTTCGCGCGCCTGAACCTTCTCGGCCTCGATGCGGGCCGCCTTCTCCACCTGGTAATCAGTGAAGGCCTGGACCAGGTCATCGGGGCTGAAGCCGGTGCGGACAGGAGCTACTGCATCGTCGGCGCTGGCCGGCGGCGGCTCGACCCGGACCGGGGGCGCCGGTTTTTTCTTCAGGAATTCGAACATCGACGGCTAAATTGGGGACAATGCGGGAATGTTATCACCCACCTGCGCACGCCTCCGATGAACAAACCGCCACCAGGGCAGGTGCGCATCATCGCCGGAAGCCTGCGCGGGTCGAAACTGCCGGTTCCCGAAATCCCTGGCCTGCGACCAAGCGGCGACCGTGCGCGCGAAACGCTGTTCAACTGGCTGCAACACGAGGTAGGCGGTCGGCGCGTTCTGGACCTGTTTGCTGGCTCCGGGGCGCTCGGCTTTGAAGCGGCATCGCGCGGCGCGGCCGAGGTGCTGATGCTCGAGCGCGACAGCGTGCTGGCGCAGAGCCTGCGCGACAGTGCAAAGCGGCTGAAGGTGGATTCGGTCCGTGTGGAATATGCCGATGCGCTCGGCTGGCTCGCGCGCCCCGTCGACTCGCAGTTCGACATCGTTTTCATGGATCCGCCGTTCCAGGCCAATCTTTGGACCGCTGCAGCGCGCGCGATGCAGCCCTGGCTCGCCGGGCAGGCTTGGATATACGTCGAGCTCGCACGCCTGGCCGCGTTCGATCCGCCACCGGATTGGACGCTGCACCGGCAAGGCAAGACACGCGAGGTGCGGCACCTGCTGTTCCGGTCCGATAGAGGCCGTGGCGCTGCTACACTGCCGCGAAACCCACAGGATGAAGGCAGCACACCGGAATGACGACGTCGCGCAACCGGATTGCGGTCTATCCGGGGACCTTCGACCCGGTCACCAACGGTCACGTCGACCTGGTGAGCCGCGCGGCAACGCTGTTCGACACGATCGTGGTTGGCGTTGCCGAAAGTCCCGGAAAAAGTCCGGCGTTGCCGCTGGCTGAACGCGTGCAGCTCACCCGGATTGCCCTCGGCGGGATTGCCAACGTGCAAGTGCTCGGATTCGATTCGCTGCTCGCGCATTTCGTGCATGAGGTGGGTGCTGGCGTATTGCTGCGTGGACTTCGCGCGGTATCGGACTTCGAGTATGAATTCCAGCTGGCCAGCATGAACCGTCATTTGATTCCGGACGTGGAAACGCTGTTCCTCACCCCGGCCGAACAGCACAGCTTCCTGTCGTCGACTCTGGTGCGTGAAATCGCACGCCTGGGCGGCGATGTTTCCGGCTTTGTACATCCAGCCGTCGCGGCCGCGCTGTCCAGGCGCTGGGGCCACGCGCTGCCACCCCCAACCGTTCACCCGTAAAAAAGGCTTACCCATGTCCCGCTCGATATCCGCAATGCTGCTGATGTTCCTGGCCCTGATGCTGTCCGCCTGTACCTCGGGCGATGATGAAGAAGCCGCGCCGAAAGTCGTTGCCCCGCCGGCGGTGCTGCACGCCCCGGCCACGCCCGACGACAAGCAATGGAAAATGTACCTGCAACAAGTGGTCGGGCAGAACATGGCCGGCGTCACCGACCGGGTCTTCCCGTACTACCTGCCGGCCAACAGCATGGCCGTCAACGCCACCGACACCGACAATCGCAACCAGTACGGCCGGCAGCTGGAGAACGTCACCAGCGTTCTTGCCCGCACAGTATTGCCCGGCAACATGCTGGCCTTCGGCTCGCCCGACAGCGCCAAGATGGCCGACCTGATCACCGCTGCATTCGGGGGCGCCAAGCCCGATGCATTGAAGGGTTCGCAAGTGCTGTTCATCGGCAACAGTGCCGA
>JAYSXN010000076.1:0-6727 GCA_043717405.1 Gammaproteobacteria bacterium | reverse complement strand
GCTTGATCGAGCGCGTGATCGCCCGGGTCGAGGCGGCAAACGTGCCTCGCGGCAGCCTCAAGGTGGAAATCACGGAAAGCCAGGTGCTCGACCTGCAGCTGGTTTCGGCGGCAATCGATCTTTGCCATGACCATGGCATCGCGGTGGCGCTGGACGACTTCGGCACCGGCTACTCGTACCTGACGCAGATGCACAAGCTGCGCTTCGACACCTTGAAGATCGACCAGGCATTCACCTGCAGCATGCTCGGTGACCGGCGCTCCATGGCCATTGTGGAGGCCATCGTGCGCATGGCCAAGGCACTGGATGCCGACATAGTGGTCGAGGGTGTGGAAACGACCGAGATGCTGGAGGCGCTGCGAACGCTTGATTGCGGTTATGCGCAGGGATACCTGATCGGCCGCCCGCAGACGATCGAAGAAGTCATCGCCGCAATCGGACCCACTGCGTGAAGCAGAAAGCATTGCAAGGCCGGTGTATGCTCGCCCCGACCTACCTGGATGGCGCTTGGCATGACTGACGACTCCCCCAAGCCTTTGCGGCGTCTTCCCCTGCACGTCAAGGTACTGCTCGGTTTCGTGGTCGGTGCGGGCATCGGCTTGGTGGTCAACAGCTACGGACTGCAGCAGTCGCCGTTCGTGCTCTCGCTGATGCACTACCTGACCAAGCCATTCGGACAAATATTCCTCAACCTGCTGTTCATGCTCGTGGTGCCATTGATGTTCTCGGCGCTGGTGCTGGGCGTCTCGGAGCTGGGCGACATTGCGAGCCTTGGCCGACTCGGGTGGAAGACGCTGGTCTATACCGCAGCACTGACCGGCATCGCCGTATTGATCGGCCTGGTCATGGTCAACCTGATCCAACCGGGCTCGCACATGGATCCGGGGCTGGTCAACCGCGCAATGGCCGAATATGCCGGCAAGGCCGCCGATGTCGCGACAAAAGGCCAGGAACTCAATTTCATCGACCTGCTGGTCAGCATCGTGCCGCACAACGTGCTGGCCACCGCGATCGATGACAAGCAGAAACTTGGACTGGTCTTTTTCGCGCTGCTGGTTGGCATTGGCCTGGTGATGACTCCCAGTCCAGCGACGCACGCGTTCAAGAATGCCCTGCAGGGCCTGTTCGAGATCTGCATGAAGCTGATCGGGCTGATCATCCGGCTCGCGCCTTACGCCGTGGCCGGGTTCATGTTCAACCTGTGCGCGACGCTCGGGCTGGACGTGCTCGAGGGCCTGGCTTATTTCGTCGTCACCGTACTACTGGCGCTGGGCCTGCACATGTTCGTCGTGCTGCCGCTGTGGGTGCGCCTCATGGGTGGCATGTCGCCGCGCCGCTTCTTCAGCGCCTGCCAGGAAGCGACCCTGACGGCATTCGCAACGGCGTCCTCGGCCGCAACGCTGCCAGTGACCTTGCGCGTTGCGGAGGAAAACCTGGGCCTGCCGCGCAAGGTGTCGCGCTTCGTGCTGACCGTGGGCGCCTCGGCGAACCACCACGGAACGGCCTTGTTCGAGGGCGTGACTGTCCTCTTCCTGGCGCAGGTGTCGGGCCTGGACTTGCCGTTGTCCACGCAGGTCATGGTGCTCGGGTTGTGCATACTGGGCGGCATCGGCACGGCCGGCATTCCGTCGGGATCGCTGCCGGTTATCGCGATGATCTGCGGGATCATCGGCCTGCAGCCGCAGGGCATCGCCATCATCATGGGCGTCAATACCTTCCTGGACATGTGCCGTACGTCCTTGAACGTCACCGGCGACCTTGCCACGGCAGTCGTCGTGTCCCACCGCAGCGGCGCCTTGGTGGAAGCGCAAGCGGACGCGGAAGCGGAAGTGGAAGCGAACGTGCCGTGAGCTGCGTTGCGAAATGACGCGACAGCTACGCTTGCTTCGGGGAAAATAAGCACGTCCCGGATCACGGGCGCCACCGCCCAACGGAACCCGATGCCGACGCCAAGCCGCCGCGAACTCGCCAATGCCATCCGTATGCTGGCCGTGGACGCCGTGGAGGCGGCCAAATCCGGGCATCCGGGCATGCCGATGGGCATGGCCGATATCGCCGAGGTGCTGTGGAACGATTTCCTGCGGCACAACCCGAACAATCCCAAGTGGTTCAATCGCGACCGCTTCGTGCTTTCGAACGGGCATGGCTCCATGCTGCATTACGCTTTGCTGCACCTGTCCGGCTACGATTTGCCGATTTCCGAGCTCAAGCGTTTCCGGCAATTGCACTCGCGCACCGCCGGGCATCCCGAAGCGAGCGAAACGCCCGGGGTGGAAACGACCACGGGCCCGCTGGGTCAGGGCCTGGCCAATGCCGTCGGCTTCGCCCTCGCGGAGAAACTGCTGGCGCAGCGCTTCAATCGCCCTGAATTTGAAATCGTCGACCACAGCACCTGGGTGTTCCTTGGCGACGGTTGCCTCATGGAAGGCATTTCGCACGAGGCCTGTTCGCTGGCGGGCACCTGGGGCTTGGGCAAGCTGATTGCGTTCTGGGACGACAACCGCATTTCCATCGACGGCGATACCGCCGGCTGGTTTACCGACGACACAGCGGCCCGTTTCGAGTCTTATGGATGGCAGGTGATCCGCCATGTCGATGGGCACGATCCCGTCGAGATTTCGCAGGCGATCCGCACCGCGCAGGCGCAGACGGAAAAACCAACGCTGATCTGCTGCCGAACGGTCATCGGCTTTGGCGCGCCCGGCAAGCAGGGCAAGGAATCAGCGCACGGCGCACCATTGGGAAAAGAGGAAGTCGCTGCCACGCGGCTGCAGTTGAACTGGCCGCATGCGCCGTTCGAGATCCCGCAGGAAATTTCCGATGGCTGGCGCGCCGGCAACGCCGGGCTTATGCGCGAGGAGCAATGGAACCGCCAGTTCGATGCCTACGCGCGGCAGTATCCGCAGCTGGCCGCGGAACTCGCGCGGCGATCGCATGGCGAGTTGCCGGACAATTTCGAAACGATCAGCGCGGCCTACATCGCCAGGCTGCAGTCCGAGGGACCGGTGGTGGCGTCGCGCAAGGCCTCGCAGATGGCCATCGAAGCGTTCGCGCCGCATCTTCCCGAATTGATCGGTGGTTCCGCGGACCTGGCGCATTCGAACCTGACGCTTTGGAGTGGCAGCCAGTCGGTGATCACCGACAAGGGCAACGCCAACTACATCCACTATGGCGTGCGCGAGTTCGGTATGAGTGCGATCAGCAACGGCCTGGCCCTGCATGGCGGCTTCCTGCCCTACGACGCGACCTTCCTGGTCTTCTCGGACTACTCGCGTAATGCGCTGCGCATGTCGGCGCTGATACCGGCGCGCAGCATCCACGTGTTCACCCATGATTCGATCGGCCTGGGCGAAGACGGTCCGACGCACCAGCCGGTCGAGCACCTGGCGTCGCTGCGCTACATACCCAACAACGATGTATGGCGCCCTTGCGACGCCGTGGAGTCGGCGGTGTCCTGGCAGCACGCCATCCAGCGACGGGACGGGCCCACCTGCCTGGTGTTCAGCCGGCAGAATCTTGCGCACCAGGCCCGAGACGCGCGCCAGGTAGCCGATATCGCCCGTGGCGGTTATGTCCTGCTGGACACCGCGACTGACGGCTTCGATGTCATCCTGATCGGCACCGGATCGGAAGTGGAGCTGGCCATGCAGGCGGCCCGCCGCTTGTCCAGCGACGGCGTCCGCTGCCGCGTTGTATCCATGCCGTCACCGAATCAGTTCGATCGGCAGCCGGCGCAGTGGCGGGACAGCGTGCTGCCCTTAAGTTGCCGCAACCGGATTGCGGTGGAGGCCGGTGTCACCGACTACTGGCGCAAATACGTCGGGCTGGATGGCGAAGTCATCGGCATCGACAGCTTCGGTGCATCGGCACCGATCGATGCGCTGTATGCACACTTCAACATCAGCGTGGAGGCCATCATCGAGGCGGCGTTGCGCCTGCAGGCTTGGCCGGTCGCGGAACTGACGACCTAGCGAGCGCCAGCAGCAGCAAACGCGCTTGCAACCATTCACCGGCGCTGCCGACGTCAAGCAATTGCATGCGCTCCAGCGCCGGCAGATCGGTACCCGCTACGCGTACTACTGCCTTGGCAATCGTGATCACTTTCAGCAGCGGGGTCGCGGTCGCCTCGGAAAGCCAGGCAAGCGCCTTCACCAGACGCTGCTCAACCAGCGTGTAGTCGCAGCCCAGCGGGTAGTCAGGAAGCACGCCGGCGCGCTGCAGGGGCTGCAGGCGCGCGCGCAGACTTGCAGCCGTGTTCGCGACCTTTGCTGGCGCTGCACGCCAGCCGCGCGGCAGCTTGCGGGCAGCAGTTGCGCTGCTGATGATGTTGTCCTGGAACCTGGAGTCCGCGAGCCCAAGCATGCGCTTGGTGCACTCCTCGTCGCTTGCGCCGCGCAGGTCCGCGATGCCATGTTCGGTAACGACAATGTCGCGCAGATGCCGCGGAATCGTGCAGTGCCCGTAGCTCCAGAGCACGCTTGAGCTCTCGCGCCCATGTGCAGAGCGCGTTGCGCGCAGCAGCAGCACCGAGCGGCCGTCGCGCAGTGCATGCGCCATTGCGACGAAGTTGTATTGCCCGCCAACACCGGACACCACGCGCCCGTCGTCGAGTCCATCCGACACCGCCGCGCCGAGCGCGGTCATCATCATGCAGGTGTTGAAAAAACGCGCGTCGCGGCGCTGCAGCCGCTCGAGCTTTTCATTGCCGCCATAAAGTTCATTGATGTGCGAGATGCGCGTCATGCCCAGTCCGCGCGCTTGCGCGTGCGGCATTTCCCGAAGCCAGCGGTACAGGTCATGCGAGCCAAGATAGAAGCCACCGTTGAGCCAATGCCCTTCATCGAGCAGGCGCTGCTGGTCGCTCGCGCTGGGCTGTCCGGCATTGATCCGCTGCATCGCGTCGACGTCGTTGATGACCCGGCGCACCAGGATGCCTGCTTGCGCCAGCCGCATGAAGCCGTCGTTGACCATCTCGCTGGCGCCATAGAGTCCGCTCACGAAGGGCGCGGTGCCGCCGACCTGGGCGACCAGCTCGCGGCGTGCCAGGCCCGGCGAAAGCGCCTCGAGTGCGGCGAGGTATTCGGAATTGCGCGTGTGGCGCAGGATCAGCGCATGGCATAGCGCGTCCGACAGCGAGCCGATGCCGATCTGCAACGTGCCACCATCCTTCACCAGCGTGCTGGCGTAAAGCCCGATGGCGTGCTCGGCGGCACTGACGCTTTGTCGCGGCAAGGCGAACAACATCGGCGCCGGTCCAGGCAAGGCGACGACAATGTCGAAGAATGCGCGATCAACGCACGCGGTCCCGGCTATGAACGGCAATTGATCGTCGACCTTGGCAACCATCAGCGGCCGCGGCAGTCCAAGGGCTGAAATCTCGTCCAGCAGATCGGCAGTCAGGTCGGGATTGCAACTCAGGCTGAGTTTCGATGCATCGCCGTTGGCTGCGACTTTCTGCACGAACACGTTGATCCGCTTAGCCGCTACGGCGCGCGCCACGTGCGTGTAGTTGAGGCTGGCGTAGCTGCGTTGCGCCTGGGTCGAGCCCATGAAGGCGCCTGATTGCAGGTAGAACTCTTCAACGTGCACGTTCGACGGCAAGGCGTCGGCGCGTTGCGCAAGCGTGTATTTCAAGGGCGGGAAATCCGTGCCGAAATGCCGCGCAAGGAAGGGTTCAAGGAACCGGCGCTGCAATCCTTTGCCCAAGGCCGGGGCGGCCAGCGACAAGGCCGTGTAGAGGTGCAGCGAGCGCTCGGGATCCGCGGCGACGGCGTCGTATAGCGCATTCAGGAGCAGATGCGGCTTGCCGAGGCCGAGCGGAGCGGCTGCCCTCAATGCCGGGCCGGTGCGCGCGAAGATTTCCTCTACCGCCGCTTCCAGGCTGTCGAAAGTTTTTGTCTCGCTGGAAGATTTCTCGCTCACGCCAGTGCCCGACATCGGGTTGCGTAGTTCAAAGCCGATCAACTGGAGTCTTCAGGTAAACGGTGCCGTTGCCCTCGGCCGCTGGAAACTGCCCAGCTCGTATATTTACCTGCAGGGCCGGTATCAGCAAGGCCGGCACGGCGAGGGTTGCATCGCGCGCCTCGCGCAACGCGACAAAAGCTGCCTGCGACGTCGACTGGCACAGGTGCACGTTGCCCGACCTTTGCGCATCGATGCTTGTCTCGGCGGCCGCAGCCTTGCCCGCCACAGGATAGTCGTGACCGACAAAAACGCGCGTTGACCCGGGCAGTCCATACAGGCGACGGATCGAGGTGAAAAGTTGCGCCGCGCTGGCTCCGGGGAAATCGCAGCGACCGGTGCCGTTGCCGGGCTGGAACAGGACATCGCCTGAAAACAACGCATCGCCAACGAGATAGCTGACGCTGTCGCTGGTATGTCCAGGTGTCGCAATGACCAAAAACTCTGTCCCGCCAAATGCCATCTTCTCGCCATCCTGGAAAAGATGATCGAACTGGCTGCCGTCGGCCATGAAGTCTTCGCCCAGGTTGAACAGCGCCCTGAAGGTTTCCTGCACTGCAGTGATGCCGGCACCGATGCCAATGCGGCCCCCACAGTTTGACTTCAGCCATGCCGCGGCAGTCAGGTGGTCGGCGTGCGCATGTGTTTCCAGTATCCAGTCCAGCTGGTAACCGAAGTGGTTGAGCAGGCCGGCGACCTCGCCGGCAAAGTGCTGTCCAGTGCGTCCCGAGCGCGCGTCATAGTCGAGCACGGGGTCGATGACCAG
>JAYSXN010000075.1:0-2251 GCA_043717405.1 Gammaproteobacteria bacterium | reverse complement strand
TCTTGCCGTTGTCCAGTTCCTCCAGGACCATCATCGGAATGAAGACGTCGTGTTCTTCGAACTTGAACAGCGCCGTCGGGTCGTGCATCAGCACGTTGGTGTCCAGTACATAGATGCGTTTGCTTCGCGTCATTAAAGGCTCCTATGGACGGGTAAACGAAGGAACGCGCGAGCACGGGCCGCAGTCGCCCGTGGGACAGGCGGGCAGGGCACGGTTCGGGTAGATGTCACGCCCTGGGGGTCGCGTGCAGCAGGTGCCGGGCGCACGCGTCGTGGCGACGCGATGGCCTGGCAATGGGGAGGCGCTTTTGCACTCGACGGATCAGAATTTCATCGGGTCCATGATGGCGTCGAGGTTGAGGTGATCGCAAAACTCCATGAAGTCGTCGCGCAACGCGGCGATATGCATGTTCGCAGGAATGCCGATGGTCACTTGCGCGGTGAACATTTCCGCGCCGGTTTGCATGGCGCGGTAACGCGAACTGTGCAGGCTTTCGATGGTGATCCCCTGCTTGTCAAAAAAATCGGCGAGCTGGAACAGGATGCCCGGCTTGTCGGCGGCTACCACTTCCACGATGTAAGGCAGCAGGTTGGACTGCACCGGCTTCGGGCCCGTTCGATACCAGACAAGCTTGAAACCTTCCTCGCGCTCCAGCCGGGTCAGCATGGCCTCGAGCTTGGCCACCGCATCCCAGGATCCGATGGCCAGCGCCGTCACCGAGACATCACGGCCAACCGTGGACAGGCGCGCATCGACCATGTTGCAGCCCGATTCGGAAATACGGCGGGTCACCGCCAGCAGTGGCGACTGGGGATGCGTGGTGTAAGCGCTGATCAGCAGGTGGTTTTCGTTGGCGGCGGGGCGAACCGGTGTGTCGGTCAATTCAGTGGTCCTGGATGGCACGTCCAATGTGCGCCGGTGCAGCCAGCATACTTGCCGCCGCTTTCCTGCCGCAAGTAACATCGCAGCCAGTCCCGACCTGGCCTTGTCCTTTGCACCTCACCGGCAGCATCACCGCATTGGCGACGCCGTTCACGGCCGCCGGGGACATCGATTTTGACGCCTGGCAGCGCTTGCTGGACCGCCAACTGGCCGCCGGCACCGCCGCACTGGTGGTTGCCGGATCCACCGGCGAGGCCGCCACCCTGAGCGATAGCGAGTTCGCAAGGCTGATAGCGGCCACCGCCCGGCGCGTCGAAGGGCGAGTGCCCGTTCTTGCGGGCACCGGGCAGTCAGGCACCGCCAAAACCATCGCCCAGACGCACCTTGCGCGCGACAGCGGGGCCGATGTGGCGCTGGTGGTCACCCCGCCCTACGTCAGGCCGACGCAGCCCGGATTGCTCGCCCACTACCAGGCGGTCGCAAGTTCCGGCGGCCTGCCCGTGGTTCTCTACAACGTGCCCAGCCGCACCGGCTGCGACCTGTTGCCGGAAACCGTTGCCGCGCTTTGCCGCGAGCCGGGGATCATCGGGCTGAAGGAAGCCCGCGGCGATGCCGGCCGCTGGGCTGCGTTATATCCACTTGCATCTGGCGAGTTTTCGCTGCTCAGCGGCGACGACGCGACCTTCGTGCAGGCCATGCGTGGCGGCGCAGTGGGGGTCATTTCAGTCGCGGCGAACGTCGTGCCCGGCGCGTTCGCAAGGATCTGCCGCCTTCTTGCCAACGGTCGGCTAGAGGAGGCCGGCGACGCCGATGCAGCGCTGCGCGGCCTGTACGATTTCCTGGGCGTCGAATCCAACCCGATACCGCTCAAAGCACTGCTGCAACGGCTGGAGATCGGACATGGCGCGCGCCTGCCTCTGCTCGAACTCAGCGCCGCTCATGCCGGGCTTGCCGATGAACTGGCACAACTCTGTCGCGAGACCGAAACCCCACTACAATGCTGAACTTCAACAATCGGATCGCTGTCACACGCAGCGTACGCCGGCCGCTGCCCACCTTGCAGGAGAATCCGATGACACCCAAATTGCACCCGCTGCGCCCGCTGATGTTGGCTGCACTCGCGCTCGCGCTAGCCTCGACGGTCACCAGCTGCGGCTGGGTCCGGCATCGCACCAGCTATTTGCACAGCACTGAAAACCGCCCGCTGGAAGTCCCGCCTGGCCTGGACATGCCTGACACGTCAGCGGCGGTAGCGCTGCCGTCTGCAGGTGCTGGACAAAGCACTTCCCCCAGCGACGTACGCCTGGAAGAAGGTTCAATCACCGCCTACCCGCGTATCGGGACGATCCTGGAGGGTATCGAAGGCGT
>JAYSXN010000074.1:0-2262 GCA_043717405.1 Gammaproteobacteria bacterium | reverse complement strand
GGAATGAGTTCAGGGGACCTTCCGCGGCTACGGGCGGCGCTGGCGCGGTTGGCGCGGTTGGCGCGGTTGGCGCGGCCGATACTATCGGGGTGAGCAGGCATAGCGACAGCACGATCAGTTTGCGCATTGCGTTCATCTCCGAAGTGAGCCGGCCGGGCATCGTCGATGCAACGACAACGGGCTGAATATTACCGCGCCGGAAGACACTTGGCGGCCGGGTCATTGCTCCCAGCGAGACAAATCCTGCCTTACCTCGCCAATGTCGGCCCACGGATCCTGGCGCCGGGTCTTCAGCAGTGCCGGCACGTCCTTCAGCGTGAAGGCATCGGCGCGCTTGAGTTGCGCAAGCTGCGGCCAAGCGAGCGGCAAGGCAACCGGCGCACCGGGGCGTGCACGCAATGAGTAGGAGGCAACGCTGGTTGCGCCGCGGCCGTTGCGCAGGTAATCGACGAAGATCTTGCGCGGCCGCAGCTTCAGTGTGGACACGGCAAGGAAGCGGTTGGGTTCCGACCGCGCCAACGCATCGGCGAAACCATGCGCGAAACGCTTGACCAAATCCCAATGACAGGTCGGGTTTAGTGGCAGCACCACATGCAGGCCCTTGCCGCCCGTGCAGCGCAGGAAGGCCTTGAGCTGAAGCTGGGCGAGCAGGTCGCGCACCTGCAAGGCAGAGCGCTTGACCTCGTCGAAGGGGACATCCGGCCCGGGGTCCAGGTCGAAGACGACACGGTCGGCGTGGTCCGGGTGATCGGCGTGCGCGCCCCACGGATGAAATTCCAGCGCGTTGAACTGCACCAGCTCCATCACGCCGGCGGCGGACCGGGCGACGAGGTAATTGGCGTTGTTGCCCGCCTCCTCCTTCAACCGGACGAGGTCGACTCGCTCGAGGCCGGGCGTATGGTGCTTCTGGAAAAAGCACGGCTTGTCGGCGCCGTTCGGACAGCGGATCACCGATAGCGGCCGGCCGGCGATTTCCGGCAACAGGTGATCCATCACGGCACTGTAGTAGTCGGCGACTTGTTGCTTGCTGATCTGCGCATCCGGGAAAATGATCTTGCCGGGGCTGGAGATGCGCACCGCGTCCGGCGCGGGCGCGTCCGCTGCATCAGCGCTAAGCGCTGCGTCCTCATCGGCGCCATGCCGCGACGCAGCCAGCAGGTCGGCGATGCCCTTGTCCAGGCGCACCGCTTTCAATGATGGCTGCCGAAGCACGCCCTGCTTGCTGATGCCGCGGTTGATGACCTCGACCACGAACATCGGCGCAAACCAGAGTGCCGCCTTCAGGTCGGTATCCATGGTGTCGGGCACATGCACACTCGGCGTCTTGCTGCCGGCTTTGCCGATGCGCTTGCCGATGTCACGGATTTGCTGGTCCGAAAATCCGGAACCCACGCGGCCGACGTAAAGCCATCCGTGCCGCGCATCCGCCCGCGCGAGCAATAACGAACCGAAACCGCTGCGCGCGCCCTTGCCCGGTGTATAGCCGACGACGGCGAATTCCTCGCTGTCCAGGCGCTTGACCTTGCGCCAGTCATCGCCGCGCCCGGCGTGGTACGGCAAGTCGCCACGCTTGCAGACGATGCCCTCGAAGCCCTTGCCCGCGGCGAGCTCATACGCGGCGGCGCCCTGCCCGGGAATGTGCGAGCTGAAGGCCAGGTGCCGTGTTGGCGACTTCAGCAGCTCCGCCAGCAAGGCCTTGCGCTCGAGCAGCGGCGCGGCATCGATGGCGATGCCATCGATATGCAACAGGTCGAAAACCACGTACGACAAGGTGCCCTGCTGCTCACCGGACAAGGTCGCCTGCAACAGCCCAAATTCAGCTTGCGTGCCGGAGCCTGCGATGAGCTCGCCGTCGATAGCGGCGCTGCGCACGCCCAACAGTTGCAAGGCATCGCGAATCTCCGGCACCTTGTCGGTCCACTCGATGGCGTTGCGCGACCAGATACGCACCACTCCATCGACGATAGTGGTCACCAGACGGTATCCGTCCCATTTCACCTCGTGCAACCACGGCTCGCCCTCCGGCGGTTTATCGGCGAGTTTTGCCAACTGCGGCTCGAACGCGGCGTCGGCAAGTTCCGCCTTGCTCGCGCCGCTGAGCTTCAGCGCGCGCCGCGCCCAGTCAATGCGCCGCGGCTTGCGTGCCGCTTGCACGCGCGTGGCCTGTTTCTTGTCGGGTTTGCCGGAGCCTGCGCGCTTGGCATCGCTCACCGGTGGCGGCTCGACGTCGCCAAGCAAATCGTCGGCCTCCAGCGCGCTTGC
>JAYSXN010000073.1:0-2265 GCA_043717405.1 Gammaproteobacteria bacterium | reverse complement strand
CTTCAATCGGCAAGCCGTTCAACGCGGCGTTGCCACAGGCAGTATCCAGCGCCAGCGAATCCGACAAATCGTTGTAGCTGGCCCCAGGCAAACGGCTTGCACGACTCAGGCGCACGCCGTGGCGATCATGGCCAAAGCCATGCGGCAGGCAGGCTACTCCGGGCATCAGTGCGGTGCAGGCCAGCACGGTGGTGCGAACAGTACCGGTGCGCGAGGTAATGTCCACCGTCATGCCGTCATCGATTGAACGTGCGCGCAAATCGTCGGGGTGCATCAGCAACTGGTGCCGGGGTTTGCCTTTGACCAGCCGTTGCGCGTTGTGCATCCAGGAATTGTTGCTGCGCACGTCGCGCCTGCCGATCAGGCGCAGCGATGGTGGGGCTTTAGGCTGTTGGATCGATGCCTGCAGGCGCTGCAGTTGCAGCAGCAGCTCTGGCGGCGCGGCTTCGATGCAGCCGCTCGGCGTTTCCAGGCGGGTGAGCAAGGAAGGGCGCAAGGGACCCAGGTCGATTCCGTGCGGCGCTGCTTCAAGGTCCGCCAGCGTCAAGCCGCTGTCGCCGCGCGCCAACCCGGCCGCGATCAGCACGCGCGGTTCCGGCAGTTGCTGCCAGGCCTTGCCGGAAGCTTGGGCATAGGCGCTGCCGATGCCGTTGACGATTTCCCAATCAGCACGTTCGTCGTCGCTTCGTGCACGCACCGGAACGTTCAGCCGGGCGACGCGACGCACGGCAAAGGCATTGAAGATCAAGTCGTAATGGTATTGGCTGAGCGCCGATGCCGGCGGCAGGATGATGTGCGCATGGCGCGTGGTTTCATTGATGTAGAAGTCCATTGAAACCATGAAATCCAGTTGCGCCAATGCCGCGTCGAGCCTGCGGCCATCGGGCGTGGACAACACCGGGTTACCGGCGACGGTGATCAGGGCGCGCACTTGTCCTTCGCCGCCCGTAAGGATCTCTTCGGCGAGGGCAGCCACCGGCAACTCACCGCCAAACTCTGAAAGCCCACGCACGCGGCTACGCCAGCGTCCGCGATGACCGCTGCCCGTACCCGGTCCAGTGATTGGTATGGCAGGCTCGTTGACCAGAGCTCCGCCAACGCGATCGAGATTCCCGCTGTAGATGTTGATGACCTGCAGCAGCCACTGGCACAAGCTTCCGAAGGCCTGCACCGACACGCCCATGCGACCGTAGGCAACCGCGGACGGCGCACGGTAAAACTCCATCGCCAGGCGTGCAACGGTCGCCGCGGGCACGCCCGTGACCTCGTGCAGCGCGCGGCAGTCGACGGCGTTGATGGCGGCGAGTGCTTGCGACAATCCAGCCACCCGGTCTCCGTAGGCCGCAGTCCGCGGCGGCCCACAGGCCTGCAGCGCCTGCACGAACGCAGTTAGGAACAAGGCATCGCTGCCGGGCGTGATGAAGAGATGCTCGTTGGCGATCTGTGCGGTTTCGGTATGGCGCGGATCAACCACTACCAGCTTGCCGCGCTGCGCCAGGGCTTTCAGCCGCCTTGCTATCCCCGGAGCAGTCATGAGGCTGCCATTGGATGCAACCGGATTGGCGCCGAGCATCAGGAAATAATCGGTACGGTCGACGTCGGGGATTGGCAGCAGGAACTGGTGGCCGTACATCAGGGCGTTGACGAACTGATGCGGCCACTGGTCTACCGAGGAGGCGCTGAACAGGTTCGGCGTACGCAGCGTGCGCAACAGCGCGGGCAGGTACGCGATGTGCCCGAAGTGATGGACATTCGGATTGCCGAGGTAACAAGCCACCGCGCTCGCCCCGTGGTCACGCTGGGCCGCGGCCAGGCGCTCGCCCACCAGCGCGAAGGCTGCGTCCCAGGCGATGGGGTGCCAATCATCGCCGACGCGCAGCATCGGTTGCCTGAGGCGATCGGGATCGCTTTCCAGGTCGAGGATGGCGTTGCCCTTCGGGCAGATGTGGCCGCGACTGAAGGGATCGGCGTCATCACCCCGGATTGCGACGAGCTGGCCGGCATCGAATTGCAATTCCAGGCCACAGATCGCTTCGCAAAGCGGGCACGCGCGAAAGCATGCGCTGCGGCCTCGCGCGCTTGCGTTCATGTGCTGCGCGACCCGGCATGCATGGACGCAAGGATAGACTGCAACTCGTGCAGGTGGGGTCCATAGCGCTGGCCGCGCCCGACACCGCGCTGGTGCAATTGCAGCCCCGAGCGCATTGACGATGCGTAGCGGATGCCAAGGAATGAGCAGATCACCCGCAGGACCATTTCCGGTTT
>JAYSXN010000072.1:0-2266 GCA_043717405.1 Gammaproteobacteria bacterium | reverse complement strand
TCAGGCCGCTCGGCCGCGTCCTGTACGCGCTGGGCCGGTTCCCGTTGCTGCCAGCCGAATCGGTTGACCACTCGCCACGGTCGCGGCAAGCGCCGCCTGCGGCGGCCACTGCCGCGTATGGCCAATACCTCGCGCAGGGCTGCGTCGGCTGCCACGGCGCAAACCTGGCCGGCGGTCACGTCCCCGGAACACCTCCGTCATTTCCGGACGCGCAAAACCTGACACCAGCCGGATTGCACGGCTGGCAACTCGCCGATTTCCAGCACGCGTTGCGCCAGGGCAAGCGCCCCGACGGCAGCAATATCAACCCGTTCATGCCCTGGCGCGCGTTTTCCAGCATGAGCGACCAGGAGATTGCAGCGCTGTGGAGTTACCTGCAGACCTTGCCGCCGGTCAGCCGGCAACGCTGATCGGGGCGCGGCAGCGAGTGAATTTCAGTCCCACTGGTACACCGTCCAGTACACGGGCGACACGCTGGCGCGGTCGGCATCGGTCCGATCGAGCCGTCCGTTGCGATCATCGTCGTACAGGTAATACGGCCGGCCGTGGAGCGGTGTGATCTTGACCATGGTGATGCGCCCGCCCTCGCGATATTCCTCGACGCGGTCGCCGTTCTTGCTGGAATGGATGGACACGGTCGGCGCGTCTTCCTCGGCGGCCGAGGCGTGCAACTTGTCCGGCAAGGGCGCTTCCTTCGGCGGCTGCGCCTGAGCAGAAGCCAGGGCGAACAGCAAGGCGGGCAACAAGGACATGGCGGTTTCTCCTGGAGTGATGCCAGCATCGCCCACAAAGCAGCAGCGCTCAAGCGCAGCCATCGCCACCACGCAGCCTGCATTAAGCCGGTAAACCGTCTGGGCTGCCGCAAGCGGTCAAGCGCCGCATGCCGCGCAGTCCCTACAATGGCGGTCCTGCTGCCGCGAAACTTCCGATGACCCGACTCGTCCTGATCGATGGCTCGTCCTACCTGTACCGGGCTTTCCATGCCTTGCCACCACTTACTGCCAGCGACGGCTCGCCGACCGGCGCGCTGTTCGGCATCGTCAACATGCTGCGCGCGACGTTGAAGGAAGCTCCTGATTACACCGCGTTCGTGGTCGATGCTTCCGGCCCCACTTTTCGCGACGCGCTGTATCCGGAGTACAAGGCCACGCGCAGCGCCATGCCCGACGACCTGCGCGCACAGGTCGAGCCGATGATGCGCATCGTCGAAGCGCTGGGCTTTCCAATCCTGCGCGTCCCGGGAGTCGAGGCCGATGACGTGATCGGCACGCTTGCCCTGCAAGCCGCGGCGCAAGGCATACCGGTCACCATTTCCACCGGCGACAAGGATTTCGCGCAACTGGTGCGGCCGGGAATCACGCTGACCAACACCATGAGCGGCAGCGTGCTCGACGATGCCGGCGTCGTGATGAAATTCGGCGTGCGTCCCGACCAGATCGTGGACTACCTGGCGCTGATGGGCGACAGCGTCGTCAACATTCCGGGCGTGGACAAATGCGGGCCGAAAACGGCCGCCAAGTGGCTTGCCGAATACGCCTCGCTTGCCGGCGTCATCGCCAATGCCGAGCGCATCGGCGGCAAGATCGGGGAAAACCTGCGCACCGCGATTCCCCGATTACCACTGAACCAGCAGCTGGTGACCATCAAGATCGACGTGCCCCTGGACCTTGCACCGCACGACCTCAAGCTGCGCGCGCGTGATGTCGAGACACTTTCCGCGCTGTTCACACGTTATGGATTCCACGCCGCGTTGCGCGAGCTGCAGGGCGGCGGCACGCCGGTGGCGGCGCGTGGTGCCGGCTCCGGGAAACCGGCGTTGAACCTTCACGCCACGTCGCCGCCTCCGGCCGAGCCAGTGGACCCGGCCCTGTCGCTGCCCGGCAGCTATGAAACCATCCTGGAGCTGACGCAGCTGCAGGACCTGATCGCACGCCTGCAGGTGGCGCCGCTGCTGGCCTTCGACACAGAAACCGATGCGTTGGATCCAATGCAGGCGCGTCTGATCGGCCTGAGTGTTTCAGTGGCTCCCGGTACGGCGGCGTACATTCCGTTTGCGCATGACTACCCCGGCGCGCCTGCGCAGTTGCCGATGGCGCTCGTGCTCGAGGCATTGGCGCCCATCCTTGAGGATGGCGACAAACCCAAGGTTGCCCAGCACGGCAAGTACGACCTGCACGTGCTGCGCCGGCACGGCGTGGTGGTACGCGGCTATTGCGAGGACACCATGCTGGAGTCCTTCATCCTCAACGCCGGGGGCCAGCGCCAC
>JAYSXN010000071.1:0-2266 GCA_043717405.1 Gammaproteobacteria bacterium | reverse complement strand
TTCAGCAGGTAGTACTGCAACGCGATCATCGCGTCGTTGGTCTTGTCGTAGGTGATCGGCTGGGTGCAGCGCTGCATCGTGCAGATGTCGAGGTGGTCCTGCAGGTTGGCGCCGACACCAGGCAGGTCGACGCGCACCTGGATGCCTTTGTCCTGCAAGTGCGCCGCGGGACCAATGCCTGAAAGCATCAGCAGTTGCGGCGAATTCAGCGTGCCGCCGCAGACAAGTACTTCACGATCGGCACGTGCATGGACGGGCGGCCTGCGACCCTGTGCATAGTCGACGCCAACGGCGCGCATGCCCTCGAAGCTGATGCGCGCAGCAACGGCGCCGGTCACCACGGTCAGGTTTTTTCGCGAGCGGACCGGCTTCAGGTAAGCCTGCGCTGAGGAGCTGCGCGCACCTGCGCGCGTGGTCGTCTGGTACCAGCCAAAGCCTTCCTGGCTTTCACCATTGAAGTCGTCGGTCAGCGGCCAGCCGGCCTGGTGCGCAGCTTCGATGAACACCGGCGACAATGGATTCTGGTAACGCGGATCGGACACGCCAAGCGGACCATCGCCGCCGTGCAGGCGGCTTGCGCCGCGGCTGTTGCCTTCCGAGCGCTTGAAGTACGGCAGCACATTGTCCCAGTACCAGCCTTGCGCGCCGAGGTCATCCCACTCGTCGTAGTCACGGGGATTGCCGCGGATGTAACACATGGCGTTGATGGAGCTGGAGCCGCCCAGCACCTTGCCACGCGGCCACCATAACCGGCGGTTGTCGAGCGCGGCCTGCGGGGCGGTGCTGTAGTCCCAGTTGACGCCCTTCTGGCCAATGAGCTTGGCCAGGCCAGCAGGCATGTGCACGAATGGGTTCCAGTCGCTAGGGCCGGCCTCGAGCAGAAGCACTTGCACGCTCGCGTCCGCGCTCAGCCGATTGGCAAGCACGCACCCGGCGGATCCTGCTCCCACGATGATGTAGTCGTATGCGTGCATGTCTTTGGCAGTCAACCGGTCGAGGCTAGGCCGGCGGTCTAGAGCAATTGCTCGGCCGCGAGGACGCGCCGCAAGTGCATTTTGCTATTGTGCGGCCTGAACCGTCGCGTCCGCATGATGGAATTGCACGCCATGTCTCGACCACTGCCGCAATTCCGGGCCGCGCTGCGCGAGTCACCGCCCCTGGCTTGGGCGTTTGCCTACTTCTTCTTCCTGCTCACCGGTTACTACGTGCTGCGGCCGGTACGCGACGCCATGGGCGCGACGGGGGATGTGGAGGCCATATTTTCCCCGGGTACCATCGCTTGGTTCGCCACGCGAGGCGTGGCCATCGGCGATTTCACGCTGCAGGCGCTGTTCACCGGCACCTTCATCTGCATGCTCGCCCTGCAGCCCCTGTACGGCTGGCTGGTCAGCCGGTTTCCGCGGCGGATATTCCTGCCTGCGCTGTACCTGGTCTTCATCGTCTGCCTGGTTGCTTTCCATGTCGCTTTCGAACGGCAGACACCGGGGCGCGGCGCGCTGTTCTTCATCTGGGTGGCGGTATTCAACCTGTTTGCGGTGTCGGTGTTCTGGAGCTTCATGGCCGACATCTTCGACAACGACCAGGCACGGCGCGTGTACGGCTACATTGGCGCGGGCGGCACCCTCGGTGGCCTGCTCGGGCCATGGCTGACGCGCACGCTGGTGGTGCGCCTTGGCGTTCCGGACATGATGTGGGTTTCCATCGCCTGCCTCATTGCTTGCCTGCTGTGCATCCTTCGGCTTGGCCGATGGGCCCGCGAAGCCGAACAAGCGCGTGGGCGCAGTCACGACTCGGCGATGGGTGGCGGGACGCTGGAAGGACTGCGCCTGGTGGCGCGCGACCCATTGCTGCGATGGCTGGCGGTGCTCATGTTTTTCGGCGTCGGCGTGGGCACGCTTCTTTACAACCAGCAGCGCGAGATCGCCAAGCTGCTCGGCGAGGACAGCTTTCGCACGCAGTTTTATTCAAGCCTTGACCTGTGGATCAACCTGCTGACCCTGTTCGTGCAGGTGTTCCTGACCCGGCGGATCCTCTCGTATTTCGGAGTAGGCGCCGCGTTGATGATTCCCGCGCTCGCGGTGCTTGCCGGCTTCGCGATGCTGTTGGCTTCGCCCTTGCCCCTGCTGGTGGCGATCGTGCAGATCGCCACCCGCGCCGGTGAGTTTTCGCTCGGCAAGCCAGCGCGCGAAACCATCTATACGCGCGTCGACCGGCAGTCCCGATACAAGGCCAAGGCAGCGATCGATACCGTGGTTTACCGCGGCGG
>JAYSXN010000008.1:0-2605 GCA_043717405.1 Gammaproteobacteria bacterium | reverse complement strand
TGCGCAATCTGCCGCGTGTAAAAGAAGCGCTGTCCCTTGGCGCCGGGCTTGCAGTCGCACGCCGGGGCACGCGCATCGCCATCGCCACGGCACGCCGCAATCCGGTGGCAGTCATTGCTGGCGCAGTCGCTTTGGCCGGACTGGGCTTCGCCATAGCGGCGGCGCGCCGTCGCCGCCGTGATGAAACGGGCGACGAGAGCGCGGCGAAACCGCGGCGCTTGAGCGCACGTGACATGCGCGGTGAGTCGGCCACGCAAAAGTCGGCCGCGGCCGGACGCAGCAGCGCTTCGCGGCGCAGCAAGGCCGACAAGACCGCGCACTGACTTACTTCTTGCCGTCGTGCCATCTCGTTGCCGTCGCGCTACTTGGCGCGACGGCCCGCTCGAAAGTCACGCGTCCGCCTACATCGGTTCCTCGCGCCACTGCCCGGGCGCCAGTCCATCGAGGCGATAGGGCCCGATGGCAATGCGCACCAGGCGCAAGGTCGGCAGGCCGGCAGCCGCGCTCATCCTGCGTACCTGGCGGTTGCGACCTTCACGGATGGTCAGTTCGATAAAGCTGTCGGGCACCGATTTGCGTGAGCGTATCGGGGGGTCCCGCGGCCACAGCCAATCCGGCGGAACTTGCAGGCTGCGCGCCTTGGCCGGCAGCGTCGGGCCATCGTTGAGCGTCATCCCGGCGCATAGCGCCTGCAGTTGATCGTCGGTGGCAATGCCCTCGACCTGCAGGAGGTAGGTCTTGGGCCACTTGAACTTCGGTGAACTGATCTGCGCGATGCGCGCGCCGTCGTTGGACAGCAGCAGCAAGCCTTCGGAATCATGGTCCAGGCGACCCGCCGGGTACACCTCCGGCGGCAGGCCGAAGCCGGCCAGTGTTCGCCGCGCGGGAGTTTCACTGTCGGTGAATTGACTGAGCACGCCGAACGGCTTGTTGAAGACAATCATCATGGCCCCAGTCTAGCCGCATGCGAGAATGCGTGCAGTCCCCGAGCCCGATGGCCGTCCATGCCCGCCGCGCACCCGCTCCGCCGACTGCTGGCGTTCGCCCGCCCCTACCGCCGCGACGCCGTCCTGGGTACCGCGTACTCGGTCCTGAACAAGATTTTCGACGTGCTACCCGAATTGCTGATCGGCGTGGCGGTGGACGTCGTGGTCAATCGCCGCGCCTCGTTCCTGGCGCGCATGGGCCTGCCGGAACCGATGCACCAGTTGTATGCGCTGGTTGCGCTGACGGTTGTCATCTGGATGTGCGAATCGCTTTTCGAATACCTGTATGCGTTGAAGTGGCGCGGGCTGGCGCAGAACCTGCAGCACGAACTGCGCAATGCCGCCTATGCCCACCTGCAGTACCTGCCGCCTGACACCATCGCCCGCGAACGCAGTGGTCGCCTGATGGCGCTACTCAACGAAGACGTCAACCAGATCGAGCGCTTCCTCAACACCGGCGCCAACGACCTGATCCAGGTGTTCTGTTCGTCCTTGCTGGTCGGCGCGGTATTTTTCGTGCTGACCGCGGACCTGGCGGTGCTGGCACTGCTGCCGATTCCGCTGATCCTCATCGGCGCCTTCTGGTTCCAGCGTCGCCTTTACCCGCGATACGCCGCGGCGCGCGACGCCGCTGCGACGGTGTCATCGCGACTGGCCAATAACCTGGCGGGCATGGCGACCATCCAGGCGTACACGGCCGAAGCGTTCGAGGCCGAGCATGTACGCATCGCCTCCGATGCATTCCGCGCGCGCAACAGCGAAGCGATCCGTCTTTCGGCAGCCATCACCCCGGTCATCCGCATGGCCGTGCTGTTTGGGTTCGTCGCCACGCTGCTGTACGGCGGTTGGCTCGCGCTGGGCGGCAAGCTCGGCGTCGGCAGCTTTTCGGCGCTGGTCTATCTGACCCAACGACTGCTCTGGCCGCTGACGCACCTGGCTGAAATGACTGATCTGTACCAGCGTGCGATGGCTTCGGTGAACCGGGTCATGGATCTGCTGGACACCACGCTGCCAGTGCGCGGCACCGGCCAGCCGGCCAGCCCCGCGCTCGGTGCGCTGCGTTTTGAAGGCGTGGGTTTCAGTTACGACGGCCGGCCTGCGCTCATGGATGTGTGGCTGGACGTGCCCGCCGGCCGCACGGTGGCATTGGTCGGCGCCACGGGCGGCGGCAAGAGCACTTTGCTCAAGTTGCTGTTGCGCTTTATCGATCCATCGTCGGGACGGATTCTTTTTGACGGACGCGATATCCAGGCGATGGCTCCGCAGGCACTGCGAAAATTGATCGGCTACGTGGCGCAGGAGCCCTTTTTGACCGATGGCAGTGTTGCCGACAACATCGCCTACGGCGAACGCGGGCCCGAGGCGGGGCGGGTCGCCGTTGCCGCGCGTGCTGCCGAGGCCGAGAGCTTTATCGCGGAACTCGAGCAGGCGTACGGAAGCCCGGTGGGCGAGCGCGGCGCGCAATTGTCCGGCGGACAGCGCCAGCGCATCGCACTGGCTCGCGCGCTGTATCGCGAGCCGGCAATCCTGGTGCTCGACGAGGCCACATCGGCGGTGGACAACGAAACCGAAGCGGCAATCCAGCGTTCACTGGCGCGATTGTCACACCAGCGCACCAC
>JAYSXN010000070.1:0-2268 GCA_043717405.1 Gammaproteobacteria bacterium | reverse complement strand
GGCTGCCGACCTCGATGCTGCGCGCATTCGCGCGTTGGCTGTCGCGCAGGATGTGCCACGAGGTGGACCACCTGATCGTGCCGTCGCAGCAGATGGTCGGCGTCCTGGCGAGCTATGGCATCACCACGCCGCATACCGTCCTTCCCACCGGCATCGACCTGGAGCAATTCAGCGGCGGATCCGGATTGCGCTTCCGGCGCCAACATGGCATCGCCGCCGAGAGGCCGACGCTGGTAACGGTGAGCCGCCTCGCCAGGGAAAAGAACATCGCCTTCCTGTTGCGCATGCTGCAACGGCTCGTACCCGCGTTTCCCGAGGTGCTGTTCATCGTGGCGGGCGAGGGCCCGGATGCCGGGCGCCTGAGGGAAATGGCCGTCCAACTGGGTCTGAGCGACAACGTCATGTTCCTGGGCAACTTGGATCGCGCTACCGAGCTGCTCGACTGTTACCGCGCCGGCGACGTATTTGTCTTTGCTTCGCCGACCGAAACACAAGGCCTCGTGTTGATAGAGGCGATGGCGACCGGCGTGCCGATAGTCTCCACGGCGGTGATGGGTACGGCCACCGTCCTCACCGGCGCACTCAGTGCGTTGATCAGCGAAGAAGACGTCGACGCCTTCGCCGACGCCGTCGCGCGCGTGCTGCGCTCACCTGGATTGCGCGCGGAAATGTCGAAGGCCTCGCACCAGGACGCGCAAAGGTGGTCGGCGCAGCACTGGATGCAGGAAGCGGTCGGCTTGTATGCGCGACTGGCGGCAGGAAAAAAACAAATCGATCCGGAGAACCCATGTCCCGCCTTGCCCGTCTGATCTGCCTGTTGGCATTCGCAGCTGTCCCCCTGGTTGCACTTGCCCAGGACTCCGAGCCCGAGCGCCTGCGTATCCATGGCTCCAACGTGCTCGGCGCCGCGTTGTTGCCAGACATGGTCGACAGCTGGCTGAAGAACATCGGATACGAGCACATCCAACACCACGTCCTTGGCGCTGCGCAAACGCAGATCAGTGCATCGCGCGACGGTCAGCCGCTGGTGGTGGAAATCGACAAGCGCGGTAGCGCATCCGGATTTGCTGCGCTGGTGTCGGGTTCGGCCGAGCTGGCGATGTCATCGCGGCCGCCGGATGCGCAGGAGATGGACGCGGCCTGGCAGTTGGGAGATTTGCGCGCGCCCGGTCAGGAATGGGTGCTGGGCCTGGACGGTTTGGCAATCCTGGTTGCGCCGTCCAGTCCCCTGCACGAACTGACACTGGCCCAACTGGGTGATCTTGTTGCCGGCAGGCAGACGCGCGTTGCCGGCATCAATGCGCCCTTGCGCATACATGCCATGAGCTGGGGAAGCGGCGCCGATGAATTGCTCGGCCAGTTGCTGCTGAAAGGCGGCAGGACGCCGGCCACAATCGTGCGACATGATTCCTACGCCAGCATCGTCGCCGCGATGCAGGATGATCCGACAGCGCTGGGAATCGTGGGATTGCGTGCGGCGCGTGGTTCGTTGCGGGCCCTGGCGATCCGCAGCGGCGGCCGCAGCGCGGCACCGGACCGGCTGTCGATGAGCACGGAGGATTATCCGTTGCAGCATCGCCTGTATCTGCACTCCGGACAGCTGATCACTGCTCTGGGCCGCGGGCTGGCGCTGTACGCGATTTCCGACCAGGGCCAGGCGGTGGTTGCGCGCTCGGCATTCGTGCCGCTCAACCTGGTAGCCCGCGCTGGAAGCCCCGGGAACGACGCGCCTGCGGAATACTCCAAGCTGGTCGCCGGCGCGCAGCGGTTGCCGATGACCGTGCGCTTTTCCCATGGCCTGGATTTTCTGGATAGTCGCAGCCGCCAGGACATGGACCGACTGGCGGAGTTCATGGCCCGACCGGAGAATTCCCGGCGCCGGATCCTCCTGCTCGGCTTCGCCAACCCGCAACCGCGCATGCCTTACCAAGCCTTGTCCTTGAGCCAGGAACGAGTCGACTACCTGGCCAGCGAATTGCTCGACCTGCATCTGAAGGTGACCGCTGTCCGGGGCTTTGGCGGGCTGATGAACCTCGTAGATGCCGATCTTCCAGCGGCGGCCTCGCGCAACGACCGCGTCGAGGTCTGGCTGCGCTGAGCGCCGAGGCCTCCGTCCCAGTGGGCGAGGCGACCCCGCCGTGTTCCCGGGGTCGCCATCGCGCGCGCTCAGCCCGCCGCTGTGCGTTTTGCGTTGCAAGTGCATGTCATGCAATGGTCATTGGCCCGTCACCGGATGGGAACATCCGGCGCGCACGATGCCCGGCATGA
>JAYSXN010000069.1:0-6798 GCA_043717405.1 Gammaproteobacteria bacterium | reverse complement strand
GTCGGCAACCAGTTCAATCGCAAGGATCATGCCCGTTTGCCGCACCTGCGCCACGTTCGGATGTTCCGCCAGCGGTTTGGCGAGCGCGGCCATGCGCGCGGCCGTGGCACGGTTGCGCGCCAGCACCGGCTCGCTTTCAAAAATGTTCAACGAGGCCAACGCTGCCGCGCAGCCGAGTGGATTGCCGGTGTAGCTGTGCGAATGCAGGAACGCGCGCTCGCGGCTTTCATCGAGGAATGCCTCGTAGATCGCGGCAGTGGTCAGCACCGCCGACATCGGCATGAAGCCGCCGGTAAGGCCCTTGGACAGGCACAGGAAATCGGGAGTGATCGCCGCCTGTTCGCAGGCGAACATTGTGCCGGTGCGCCCAAAGCCCACAGCAATCTCGTCGGCAATCAGATGGCTGCCGTGCGCGTCGCAAATCTCGCGAGCACGGCGCAGGTAATCGGGATGGTACATGCGCATGCCGCCCGCACATTGCACCAGCGGCTCGAGGATCAGCGCACAGACCTGGCCAGGATTGTCGATGAAGATCTGCTCGAGTTCCCCGGCGCGTCGCAACGCAAACTCATCGGCAGACTCGCCTGGTTCGGCGTCGTAGGCGTCGGGCGATGGCGCGAAGATGGGCGTGATCAGCATCGGGGCATAAGTGCGCCGGTACAAGGGGATGTCGCCCATGGACAGCGCGCCGATGGTCTCACCATGGTAGCCATTGGCCAGCGCGACGAATTTCTGCCGCCGGGCGTCACCGCGATTCAAGAAGCTGTGGAAGCTCATCTTCAGCGCGATCTCCACCGCTGCCGAGCCATTGTCGCCGTAAAATACGCGCGCCAGTCCGGCCGGCGCGATGCGCAGCAAGGCCTCTGCCAGCAACACGCCGGGCTCGTGGGAAAACCCGGCAAAAATTACATGCTCGAGTTGCCGTGCCTGCGCGGCGATGGCCTCGGCAATGCGCGGCTCGCCGTGACCGAACAGGTTGGTCCACCACGAGGCCACCGCGTCCAGGTAACGCGATCCGTCCACGCCCTCGAGCCAGGCACCACGGCCGCTGCGGATTGGCACCAGCGGCAGCGTGTCGGGATGTTCGGCCATCTGCGTGCACGGGTGCCAGAGCACGGCGAGGTCACGCGACCGCAGGGACTCGGCCTCTGCTAGCATCTGTGCATTGTTTTTAACGTCGCCCATCCGCCCATGATCCCGACCTGCCGCCGTCCTGTCCATGCGCCTGGCGGCCCGACTGCCTGATGCCGACCCTGCCGATCATCCATTCGCGCCAGGAAGCCGACTCCAGCGTCTACCGCCGCGAAACCATAGACCTGGAGTTTTCCAACGGCGAGCGGCGCAAGTACGAGCGCCTGCACAGTCGTGGCCATGGCTCGGTGATGATCGCTGCCATTCCCGAGCCAGGCACGGTCCTGCTGATCCGTGAATACGCCGCCGGCGTGCATCGTTACGAACTTGGCCTGCCGAAGGGGCGCATGGACGCCGGCGAGGCAATCCTCGACGCCGCCAATCGCGAACTCAAGGAAGAGACAGGCTTTGGCGCGCGAAAACTCACCCATGTACGCGCAATCACGCTGGCGCCTGGCTACATGACCCATGAGATACAGCTGGTGCTGGCCGAGGACCTGTATCCAGAACGCTTGCCAGGAGACGAGCCGGAGGAACTGGAAGTGGTGCCATGGAAGCTGGACGCATTGCATGAATTGATCCTGCGCCAAGACTGCTCCGAAGGCCGCTCGCTGGCAGGCTTGTTCATCATCCGCGAACTGTTGCGCAGCCGATGAGGACCGAATGGATTGCGCCTGTGCTGCAGATGGCGCGCGATGCGGGCGCTGCGATCATGCAGGTGTACGTGCAGGATTTCGAAGTCGAACACAAGGACGACCACTCGCCGCTGACCGCCGCCGACATGGCTGCCCATCACCTGATCGTTGCGCGCCTGCAGGCCATGACGCCAGAACTGCCAGTGCTCTCGGAGGAATCGGCTGGAGTCGACTGGACGCAACGCCGCACCTGGCAACAGTACTGGCTGGTCGACCCGCTGGATGGCACGCGTGAATTCGTCAAGAAGAATGGCGAATTCACCGTCAACATCGCGCTGGTGGAGGCGGGCATCGTCACCTTTGGCGTGGTCTTTGCGCCTGCGCTCAATGAACTGCACTACGGCGTCCGCGGCGTGGGCGCCTACATTTGCGATGGTTCAGGCGAACTGCCGATTGCATCGCGGCGCCCAGCGGCCGCCCCTCTGCGGGTCGCCGGCAGCCGTTCGCACATGGACGCGCGCAGCTCGGCGGCGATAGCCCGGATGGGCGAGGTCAACCTGATGGGCATGGGCTCGTCGCTGAAGTTCTGTCGGATGGCCGAGGCCAAACTCGACGTCTACCCGCGATTCGCACCCACTAGCGAGTGGGACACGGCAGCAGGCCAGTGCGTGCTGGAGGCTGCGGGTGGCGTGGTGCTGACGCTGGATGGATTGCCGCTCGCCTACAACACGAAAGCCTCGCTACTGAATCCTGAATTCATCGCACTGGGTGATGCCACGTTGCCGTGGCGGGATTGGATCGATGGCTGAGCCTGCAACGACGTCCGTTGATGAGTTGCTGCGGATCATGGCCCGCCTGCGCGATCCGCTGGCAGGTTGTCCCTGGGATGTGCAACAGGACTTTGCCAGCATTGCGCCGTACACCATCGAGGAAGCTTACGAGGTAGCCGACGCCATCGATCGCGGCGACATGGCGGATTTGAAGGACGAGTTGGGCGACTTGCTCTTGCAGGTGGTATTTCATTCACGCCTGGCCGAGGAAGCAGGTCATTTTTCCTTTCGCGACGTGGCGGCGGGTATATGCGACAAAATGGTCCGGCGACACCCGCACGTGTTCGCGGGCGCGCTAGTGGCAGACGCGCAGGCGCAGACGCTCGCATGGGAAGAAGGCAAGCGCGGTGAACGCAATGCGCGCCCGGGCCCGCACGATGACAGCGCACTGGCCGGCATCGCGCGCGGTCTTCCGGAATGGCAACGCGCAGTCAAGTTGCAGAAGCGTGCCGCACGCGTTGGCTTTGATTGGCCGGACGTGGCGCCGGTATTCGACAAGCTGCACGAGGAAATCGACGAAGTGCGCGCAGAATTCGCTGCCGGCATCGGTCACGCCGCGCTTGAAGACGAACTGGGCGACGTCTTGTTCGTCTGCGCGAATCTGTCGCGCCACGGCAAGGTGGATTTCGGCGCCGCGATGCGCCACGCCAACGCCAAGTTCGAGCGCCGCTTCCGGCGCATGGAAGTGTTCGCCGCCGAAGACGGCCGCGAGCTGTCGGCATTGTCCCTGGCCGAGCAGGACCTGCTATGGAATCGGGTCAAGGCGGAAGAAAAATCCACCAGCGAAGCCAAGCCATGAGCCGATTCGCCAGCTTCGGCGAGTTTTATCCGTATTACCTGTCCGAGCACCGGGGGAAAACCTGCCGACGCCTGCACTTCGTCGGTACCTCGCTCGTGATTGGCTGCCTGCTGATGGCGTTGCGCACCGGCAATGCGCTGTGGGTCCTGTATGCGCTCGCGTGCGGTTATGGCTTCGCGTGGATTGGCCATTTCTTTTTCGAAAAAAACAAACCAGCGACCTTCAGTTATCCGCTGTATTCGCTGGCAGGCGATTGGGTCATGTACAAGGATATGCTCACCGGAAAGATTCCTTTCTGAACGCGCGTCCGCCCGATCAGCGGCGGCGGAAAAGGCTTTCACACCGGTCTCACCTCGGGCGCGGTGTAATTTCACAAAGCTGAAGCAGCCTGCTTCAACGATGAGGTTACCCCATGCGTCGTGATGATCCTTCCGGTCTTATTCTCCTGGTAGAGGACAACCGCAGCCTGTCGGAGATGATCGGCGAGTACCTGGAATCGCGCGGATTCGGCGTCGACTACGCCACCGACGGCCTGGATGGCTTGCGGCTTGCATCAGACAACTCCTATGACGTGGTCATCCTCGACCTGATGCTGCCGCGCCTGGACGGAATCGAGGTCTGCCGCCGCCTGCGCAACGAAACCAAGAAGTCGACGCCGGTGTTGATGCTGACCGCGCGCGACACGCTGGCCGACAAGGTCACCGGCCTTGACGCGGGCGCCGACGACTACCTGGTGAAACCCTTCGCCATCCAGGAACTGGACGCTCGCGTTCGCGCACTGATCCGTCGCGACCGGCGCCAGGTTAGCGCCGAGGTGCTGAAAATTGCCGACCTGGTGCTGGATACCGCCAGCCTGCGCGTGACCCGCGGCGGCAACGAGTTGCAGCTTTCCCCCATTGGACTGCGGCTGCTGGCGATCCTGATGCGAGAGTCGCCGCGCGTGGTCACGCGCCGCGACATCGAGCGCGAGATATGGGGCGACGGACTGCCCGATTCCGACACCCTGCGCAGCCATTTGTACAACTTGCGCAAGGCCATCGATCGTCCCTTCGACAAGCAGTTGCTGCATACCGTTCAAACCGCGGGCTATCGCATCGCCGACCTGGAAAATGCCCAGGCATGACCGAGCGTAGCGGCCTGCGCCGCAAGATTTGGGTGGCTTTCATCATGCAGGCCGCGGCAATCAGCTTCGCCGCAGTGCTCGGCGTGTACGGCGCGTCGGCAGTGCTCAAGCACGTGCTTATCCAGCGCGCACTGCAGGAGGAGGCCGTGCACTTCTGGCAGCGTCGGACGCACGACGCGGATGCGCCGGTGCCAGATACGTACAACATGAATGGTTACCTGGTGCCGGCCGGAGCGACGGCTTCGCTGCCTGCGCCCTTGCGCACCCTGGAGCCAGGCTTCCACAGCTTGCCCCGGTCGCAGGGCGGATCACTCGTGCTGGTGCAGGATGGGGCTGGCCAGCGCCTGTTCCTGCTGTTCAAGCAGGAACAGGTCGACACCCTGGCTTTCTGGTTCGGCATGGTGCCATTGGCGCTGGTGTTGTCGCTGGTGTACATCACGGCATGGACTACCTACCGAACCTCAAAGCGCGTGGTATCGCCGGTGATATGGCTTGCCAACCTCGTGCAGCAATGGGACCCGAAGCACCCCGACGCCAGCACGCTGCGTCCTGAAAATTTGCCGGTGGATGTCGAGGGAGAAACCCTGACCCTGGCGTCGTCGCTGCATGATTTTGCCAGCCGCATCGGCAGCTTCGTGGAACGCGAGCACAACTTTACCCGGGATGCCTCGCATGAACTGCGCACGCCATTGACGGTGATCCGCGTGGCCGGTGACATGATGGATGCGGACGAAACACTGTCGCCAACGGCGCGGCGTTCCCTCAGGCGCATGCAGGCGGCCGGGCGCGACATGGAAGCGCTCATCGAATCGTTCCTCATCCTTGCGCGTGAAGGCGACACCGGCCTTCCGGATGAAGATTTTTCCGTAGCCGCCGTTGCCCGC
The DNA here is from genome assembly GCA_043717405.1 of Gammaproteobacteria bacterium. Classification (GTDB taxonomy): domain Bacteria; phylum Pseudomonadota; class Gammaproteobacteria; order Xanthomonadales; family Xanthomonadaceae; genus Arenimonas. The sequence continues at coordinate 1,396 of JAYSXN010000069.1, read as the reverse complement.
GAAGAGATGGAAAAGGCGCAGCCACTACTTGCCGGCAAGCCGGTGGAACTGGTACTCGCGCAGCAGTCCGACATCAGCCTGCATGCACCGGCGCGCGTGTTTGCCGTGATGCTCGGCAACCTGCTGCGCAATGCGTGCAACTACACCGAGACAGGCAGCATTACCGTCACTGTCCATGACACCGGCGTGAGCGTGCGCGATACCGGCGTGGGCATGTCTTCCGACGAACTCCAGCAGGTGTTCGAGCCCTTCTTTCGTGGCGGAGACCGCCGCGCCGATGGCCAGGGCATTGGCCTGTCGATCGTGCGCCGGCTGTCGGAGCGCTATGGCTGGCCAGTCACCTTGTCCAGCGAGCCCGGACACGGGACGCTCGCCAACATAAGCTTCCCTTCAGCGGCCTGAGGCCCGCTCCACCGGCTATCATGGCGTCCCGTCCATCGGAGTTGGCCATGTCACGCCTGCTGGTTATTCTCCTCGCCTTGGTATCCGCCATGCCTGCATTCGCCCAAACGCACAAGACCGCTCTGGTCATCCACGGCGGTGCCGGTGTGACTGCCCGCAGCGACGTTAGCGCCGAGGACGCGATCGCCATCCGCAAGGACCTCGACCGCGCGCTCGACGCCGGCCAGAAGATCCTGTCGAGCGGCGGCACGGCGATGGACGCGGTCAGTGCCGCGATCGTCGTCATGGAAGATTCGCCCTGGTTCAACGCCGGCAAGGGCGCGGTCTATGACGCGGTTGGCGGCCACGAACTCGATGCCTCGATCATGGAAGGCCACACGCGCCGCGCCGGCGCCGTTGCCGGGGTCAGCACCATCAAGAATCCGATCAAACTGGCGCGCGCGGTGATGGAGCATTCCCCGCACGTGATGCTGGTCACCGCCGGCGCCGAACAGTTTGCCGATACGCGTCCGGACATTGAGCGTGTCGATTCGAAATATTTCGACGCCGAACGCCGCTGGAAGCAGCTCGAAGACGCGCGCCGCCTGGAGAAGGCGTCGGCGACGCATACCGTGCAGGGCACCTACTTCGGCACCGTGGGCGCAGTCGCGCTCGACCAGCAGGGCCATATCGCCGCAGGCACCTCGACCGGTGGCATGACCAACAAGCGCTTCGGCCGGGTAGGGGATTCGCCGATCATCGGCGCGGGCACCTACGCCGACGACCGTTGCGGCGTGTCGGGTACCGGCTGGGGTGAGTTCTACATCCGCGCGGTGGTGGCGCAGGACATCTGCGCGCGAGTCGCCTATCGCGGCGATACGCTGGCGGCCGCTGCCGAGGAAGTCGTCAACGGCGTGGTCGTGCGCATGGGCGGGGATGGCGGTGCGATCGCGCTGGACAAGGACGGCAACATGGCGATGCCGTTCAACACGCTGGGCATGTACCGCGGCTGGAT
>JAYSXN010000068.1:0-2298 GCA_043717405.1 Gammaproteobacteria bacterium | reverse complement strand
AGGAACGCATCCTCAACGAACAGTTCGTCACCTGATGCCGGTTGCCCAGCCGAAAACCCCGCAGCACGTGCCGTCCGGCAAGCTGGTCGTGGCGATCACCGCGCGCGCATTGTTCGACCTCGAAAAAGGCCATGACCTGTTCGTCAGCCATGGCCTTGAGGCCTACGCCAGGCACCAGCGCTCGCATGAGAACGATATCCTCGAGCCGGGCATCGCCTTCCCGCTGGTGCGCAAGCTGCTCGCGATGAATGCCCGGGCGCCCGCCGATGCCCCGCTGGTGGAGGTGGTGCTGCTTTCGCGCAATTCCTCCGACACCGGCTTGCGCATCTTCAATTCCATCGAGCACTTCAAGCTGCAGATAGCGCGCGCCGCCTTTACCAGCGGAGCGCCGACCACACCGTATATCCAGCCGTTCCACGCGCAGTTGTTCCTGTCGGCCAACCCGGCCTCGGTGCGCGATGCCTTGCTGCACGGTGTCGCTGCGGCGACGATCCTGCCAGCCAAGGCGGCAGCGCAGGTGCACGACCAGCTGCGCATTGCCTTTGACGGCGATGCGGTCATCTTCGGCGATGAATCCGAACGGGTATCGCGCGAAGGTGGGCTGGCTGCGTTCCACGAGCACGAAACCACACGCGCCCATGAACCACTCAGCGGCGGACCATTCCGTGGCTTCCTTGCCGCGCTGCACGCACTTCAGGCCGCCTTCCCGGTAGATGAATCACCTATCCGCACCGCGCTGGTCACCGCGCGTTCGGCACCCGCGCACAAGCGGGTGATCCTGACCCTGCGCGAGTGGGGTGTGCGCCTGGACGAGGCCTTGTTCCTGGGCGGACGCGACAAGGGGCCGTTCCTGGAAGCATTCGGTGCCGATATTTTCTTCGACGATTCGCAACTCAATATCGACAACGCGCGCCTGCACGTTGCCAGCGGCCATGTTCCGCACGGCGTGAGCAATCCGCTTGAATGATCGGCCAGCATGAGCCGCGGCTAAATGAAATCGATGCGCTGGCAGATGCCTGGCTGAACGGCGGTGGGACAGATGCGATCATGGACAAAAGACTTCCGGGATGACTTTTTGTATGCGAATTGACGGTGCAGCGCTAGCCTGCGGGGCGCGCGCACGATGAGCAGGCACCGCATGCTGTTGCTCGACTTCCCACGATTGCGCGCCTGGTTTCGGCGCCGCGCGGCCCTGCGTCGACGCGTGGCCAACGAGCCCGCATTGCGCTCGACGCTATTCAGCGCCGACCAGATGGAGCGCCACGGCCGCGCCCTGGCGACAATGCACCGCATTTCCGAAGGCACCTCGCGCGACCTGCTCCTCGCGCGGCTGGCCGACAACGAAGCGGTGCTTATCGATGCCTGCGAACTGCTGACCACCGCCAGCGCGAGTGGCCGGCGCATGACGCCGGCAGCGGAGTGGCTGCTCGATAATTTCTACCTGATCGAAGAACAGATCCGCACCGCGCAACGGCATCTGCCCAAGGGCTACAGCCAGCAGTTGCCGCGCCTGGCCAACGGACCGTCCGCGGGCATGCCGCGCGTCTACGACATCGCGCTGGAAGCGGTATCGCATGGCGACGGCCGCCTGGATACCGAGAGCCTGCGCCGCTTCGTCGCCTCTTACCAGTCGGTGACGCCGCTCAAGCTGGGCGAGTTGTGGGCAATTCCGATCATGCTGCGCCTGGCGCTGATCGAGAACCTGCGGCGCGTCGGCGCGCGCGTGATAGCTGAAAAAACCGATCGCGCGCTGGCCGAGCACTGGGCCGAGCAACTGATGGACATCGCCGAGCGCGATCCCAAGAACATCGTGCTCGCCGTCGCCGACATGGCGCGCTCCAATCCGCCGATGACCAGCGCCTTCGTCGCCGAACTCACGCGCCGGCTGCTCGGCCAAAACAGCGTGCTCGGCATGCCGCTGACCTGGACCGAGCACTGGCTGTCCGACTCCGGTTACACCATCGAACACCTGGTGCAGCTGGAAGCGCAGCAACAGGCCGCCGATCAGGTGTCGATAGGCAACAGCATCGGCAGCCTGCGCGCGCTGGCCGCGATCGACTGGCGCGAGTTCGTCGAGACGATGAGCCTGGTCGAGCAGATCCTTCGTACCGATCCGGCGCGCGCCTACGCGCAGATGGATTTCGCCACGCGCGACCGCTACCGGCATGTCGTCGAGGATGTCGCGCGGCGCAACCGCGTTGCTGAACCTGCCGTCGCGCAAGCCGCCATCGAGATGGCCCAGGCCGCAAATGGCGACAATCGGCGCACACGCGAGTGCCACGTCGGCTTCTACCTGCT
>JAYSXN010000067.1:0-2299 GCA_043717405.1 Gammaproteobacteria bacterium | reverse complement strand
CCTTGTTGCCACAGCCGGCAAGGAGCACGAGACCGAGGACAGTGAGCAGCAGCACGGCGGAGCGGTTCGTTTTCATGGCCGCAAGTATAGTCCCGTCGCCCGGGTCGCGCAGCTATTGGTCAACGCCGAGTTGCTCGAGCATGAAGGCATAACTTTCAGCGGTCTGGTGATAGCGCTCGAAGCGGCCCGACTTGCCGCCATGGCCGGCCTCCATGTTGATCCGGTACACCAGCGGCCGGTCATCCGTCTTCATCTTGCGCAGCCGCGCCACCCATTTGGTCGGCTCGTAATACTGAACCTGCGAGTCCCACAGCCCGGTGCCAACGTACATGGCCGGATACGCTTGCCGGGAAACGTTGTCGTAGGGCGAGTAGGACAGCATGTACTGGTAATACTTGCGCTGCTTCGGGTTGCCCCATTCGTCGAATTCATTGGTGGTCAGCGGAATCGATTCGTCGAGCATCGTGGTCACCACGTCCACGAATGGCACCTGCGCAATCAGGACCCGGTAATCCTGCGGCGCCATGTTTGCCACGCCACCCATCAGCAGGCCGCCGGCGCTGCCACCCATGGCCGCCACGCGCGTCTTGGACGCATAGCCTTGCGCCACGAGGAAGCGGGTGACGTCGATGAAATCATTGAAGGAGTTCTGCTTGTTCAGCAAATGGCCGGCGTCGTACCAGGCGCGGCCCATTTCCTGTCCTCCGCGAATGTGCGCGATGGCATAGACCATGCCGCGATCGAGCAGGCTCACTGTCGATGCCGAGAACGCCGGGTCCATGGACAAGCCATAACTGCCGTAGGCGTACTGCAGCAGCGCGGCGCGGCCGTCCTTCACGAATCCCTTGCGATAGACCACCGACACCGGCACCTTCACGCCGTCACGTGCGGGCGCCCACAAGCGCTCGGTCACATAGTTGGCAGGATCGTATCCGCCCAGAACCGGGTCGCGCTTGAGCAGCTTGCGCTCGCCGGTACGCGTGTTCGCCTCGTAGGTGGTGTTGGGCGTGGTCAGCGATGCATAACTGTAACGCAGCCAATCGGTGGCAGGCTCGGCATTGGTGTCCAGGCTCATCGTGTAGGCGGGCTCGTCGGAAGCGACGAAGTCACCGTGCCCGTGCGCATCAAGCGTGCGCAGGCGCTTGACGCCGCCGGAGCGCTCCTCGATGCCGATGAAGTGGTCGAACAGCTCATAGTCCTCGATATAAACGTCGGCTTGGTGCGCGACGAGCTCTTTCCAGCGCGCGCGGTCGCCGAGCGGCGCCTGGTCATCCAGCGTCATCAACCGGAAGTTCGGCGCATTCCAGTTGGTGCGGATCACCCAGCGGCCGTCCAGATGATCGGCTTCGTATTCGAAGTCACGCTGTCGCGGCGCAATGACCACGAACTGTCCGGGAGCCGCCGCGGGCGTGCAGCGGATCTCGGTGCTGACGGTGCTGTCAACGGTGATGCACAGGTAGCGATCCGAGCGCGTGCGCGACACGCTGATGTAGAAGGTGTCGTCCTTCTCCTCGTAGACCAGCTTGTCCTGCGCCGCTGGCGTGCCCAGCACGTGCGCCTTGACGCGTTTGGACAGCAGCGTGACCGGATCCTTCTCGATGTAATAGACAGTGCGGTTGTCGTCGGCCCAGACCAGGTTGGCCTCGATGTTGGGCACCGCATCGTCGAATACCTTTCCGCTATCGATATCCTTGATGCGCAGCGTGTACTGCCGGCGACCGACCGCATCATCGGCCCAGGCCAGCAGTCGGTTGTCCTGGCTGACCTGCGCATCGCCCACCTGGAAGTAGGCCTTGCCGTGCGCCATTGCGTTTTCCTCGAGCAGCAACTGCTCGGGCTCGTCCATGCTGCCGGCGCGGCGCGCGGCGATGGGATAGTCCTTGCCGGTTTCATAACGGGTGTAATACCAGTAGCCGCGCAGGCGATACGGAACGCTGGCGTCGTCCTGCTTGATGCGTCCGGTGATCTCGGTGAACAATTTGTCCTGCAGTGCCTGCGTCGGCGCCAGCACGGCATCGGCATAGGCGTTTTCAGCCTGCAGGTAGGCAAGCATTTCCGGATTCTTGCGGCTGTCGTCGCGCAACCAGTAGTACTCGTCCTGGCGCGTGGCTCCGAATGGGGCGCGCACCTCATGCGCTTTTCCGGCAACGGTCGGGGGCGTGATCATGTCGGCAGCTCCAGCAGCGGCGCTTGCCAGCAGTGCCGCCGACAGCGTGATCTTGGTGAGGTAGGGAGGCATCTATTTTCCAGCACGCATCGTCGGCGTGAACAGGGTGCGTTTCAGGAAGGTCCAGGACAA